>JANYBE010000037.1 GCA_025360945.1 Rhizobacter sp.
AGCGCAGGTGCGCCGGGTTGCTGAAGTCGGCGAGCAACGCGCCGCGCCAGTCGTCGCAGTTCCCACCGGTGAGTGCAACGCTCGTATCGACGCGCACACCGGCTAGCGGCGGTTCGCTGGCGATGGTCGCGATGCCGCGCACCGGGTCGGGCATGAACGTGAGCACGATCGCCTTGTAGTTCAGCATCAGCGCGTCGGCGCGCACGTTGTAGGGCCGCAGGCCTTCGCCGTCGAAGTCGAACGCGCTCGCCTCGGGGACGACGAAGCCGCTGCGGTCGAGCACGATGTCGCCACGGATCTCGCGCACACCGAGTTGCTGCACGCGTCGCAGCAGTAGCCACAGGCGTTCGACGACGAGCTTCGGATCGCCGCTGCCTTTGATCACGAGGTCACCCTCAAGCACGCCGTCGTGTAGCGTGCCCCTCAGCCAGACCGGCGTGCTCCAGCTCCACGCGGGACCGAGCATCTCCAGGCTCGCAAAGGTGGTCAGCAGCTTCATCAGCGAGGCCGGATTCATCGCATGGTCAATCTGCCAGGCCAGGCGCGGGCGCTTGTTACCGACCTCCTGCACCATCGCCACGACCGCGTCGCGCGGCAGCTCGGCGCGGTTCAGAGCCGCCGCGACGGCGGGCGGCAGTGTGTCGGGCGCGGCGCGGGGTGCCGCGACAAACAATGACAGTAGCAACGCGGCGAGCGCGCGCGGGAAACGCAAAGACATGTGCCAATGATCGCATGCGAGGGTCACCGCTAAACTCCCAAAGACTCATGGAAACACTGCTTGCTTTCGACACGGCTACTGAGCGCCTCAGCATCGCTGTGGCCGCGCATGGGCGCGTGCTGACGCATGAGGCGCCCGGTGGCGCACAGGCGTCGGCGACGCTGATCCCGGCGATCCTGGCGCTGCTGGCGAGAGCCGGTGTGGGCTTGCGCGAACTCGACGCCATCGCCTTCGGCCGCGGCCCCGGCGCGTTCACCGGCCTGCGCACCGCGTGCTCGGTCGCGCAAGGCCTGGCATTCGGTGCGAACAAGCCGGTGCTGGCGATCGACACGCTGCTCGCAGTCGCCGAAGACGCGCGCGCCGGCCGCGAGGCGCTGCGCGTCTGGGTCGCGATGGACGCGCGCATGGACGAAATTTATGCGGCGCATTACGGGTTCGCCGCCGGCGCGTGGTCGGTGTTGGCCGCACCGACACTGATGACGCCCGCGGCGTTGAATGAACGCTGGCGGGCGCAGCCGCCGCAGCTCGTCGCCGGCAGCGCGCTCGCCGCGTTTGGCGCACGCCTGGGCGTCGGCCACGCGGCGCTCGTCCCCGACGCACTGCCGCGCGCTGGCGCAATGCTGCCGCTCGCGCACGCGCTGTGGGCGCAGGGCGGCGCGGTCGACGCGGTGAACGCCTTGCCACTGTACCTGCGCGACAAAGTGGCCTTTACGACGATCGAGCGCGAGGCGACCCGTGCCGCGAAGGAGGCGACTCGATGAGCGCGCAGTGGCGCGACGCGTTGCCTGCGAACGAGTCGCTCACGCTGCTCGCGATGACTTCGGCGCACCTGGATGCCGTGCTGGCTATCGAGGCGGCGGCTTATGTGTTCCCCTGGAGCCGCGGCAATTTCATCGACTCGATCGCGGCCGGCTACCCGGCGCGCGTGCTGATGGATACGCGCGGTGCGATGCTCGGCTATTTCGTCGCGATGGGTGGCGTTGACGAAATGCACCTGCTCAACATCACGGTTGCGCCGGCGGCGCAAGGCCGCGGCCTTGCGCGCCACATGATCGCCGCGCTGATGGTGATGTGCCGCGAGCGCGCAGCGTGGCAGCTCTGGCTCGAAGTGCGCGAGAGCAATGCGCGTGCGCGGGCGATCTACGCGCGGCTGGGTTTCGTGCAGCAGGGTATTCGCAAGGGCTACTACCCCGCGCCGTTCGCGCGCCGCGAGGACGCGGTGGTGATGAGCCTGAGTTTGGGAGCGGGCAGTGGGCTGGAGTGAACGCCAAATCGCGATGCTGCGCGAGATCGGCGTGCGCGTGTGGGCGCGGCCCGAAGAGGCGCCGATCGCGCTCCCCGTCGCTTTCGAGGCGTCTGTTGCGCCAACGCGATCCGACGCCGCCGCATCACCGGCCAGCGGGCTGGATTGGCCCGCGCTGCGCGTCGCCGTCGCGGCCTGCACCGCCTGCAAGCTCTGCGAGACCCGGCGCCAGACCGTGTTCGGTGTGGGCAACGCGCGCGCGCACTGGATGATCGTCGGCGAAGCGCCCGGCGAGCAGGAGGACCGGCAAGGCGAGCCCTTCGTCGGCAAGTCTGGCCAGCTGCTCGACAACATGTTGCGGGCGGTGTCGCTCACGCGCGGCGAGGCCGAGCCTGGGCGGCAGGCTTATATCGCCAACACGCTCAAGTGCCGCCCGCCGGGCAACCGCAACCCGCTGCCCGAGGAGCTGGCGAAGTGCGAAGCCTTCCTGATCCGCCAGGTCGAGCTGGTGCAGCCGAAGATCATCCTCGCGATGGGCGCGTTCGCGGTGCAGAGCCTGCTACGCAGCACCGAGCCGGTCGGCAAGTTGCGCGGTCGCGTGCACCGCTACCAAGGCGTGCCGCTGATCGTGACCTACCACCCGGCCTACCTGCTGCGCAACCTCGTCGATAAGGCCAAGGCCTGGGACGATCTCTGCCTGGCCGCCGAGACGCTGCGCGAGTCTTCGCGCTGAGCGTTGCGGGTGCATGCCCCGCTGGTGCGCTGCGGGGCCGCCGTCTATGATCCGCAGCGAAAGCTGCCAAGCTGTCCTCACCGGTATCGTCCACACTGTCATGGCTGCCGACGCGTTGCCCGCGCAAGACGAGTCCGATGCTTCCCTGTGGGAAGCATTGCCGGGGGCGGTGTTGCTGTTGCACGCCGATGGGCGCGCGCTGTTTGCCAGTGCGGCCTTGTGCGCCGTCAGCGGCCGCCACGCCTCGCAGTTGCTCGGCGCCGGCTGGCGCGAGTTGCTGACGCCGGCGTCGCTGTCCGCACTGCTGTCGCACCTGGCACAGCCGGCCGACTTCGAGCTCGAGATCGGTCTGCTCGATGCCCAGGGGCGCCAATCGGCGGTGCGCTGCGCCGCGCGCTGGCAAAGCGATGGCCAGCGCTGCACCTGCATCTTGCAGCCCGTGCACGAGCTGTCGGACAGCGCGCTGGCGAGCCGGCCGCTGCAAGCCCAAGCGGCGCTGTTCCGGCTGCTCGCCGACAACGTACCGGTGCTGATCGCGTACTACAACGCGAGCGACTTTCGCTGCCAATTCGCAAATCGCCAGTACGCGCAGGCCTTCGGCCGCGATACCGAGACTATCATCGGCTCGACTTTCGAGGAGGTCATCGGCGCGCAGGCCGCGCGCGAGATCCAGCCGCAAGTCGAGCGCATGCTGGCACGGCGTCTGCCGGTCGTCTACGAACGCTCGGTGACTGGTGCCGACAGTTCGACGCGCTGGTTCGAGGTGCACCTGCTGCCGCACCTCGAAAGCGAGGCAAGTGCGGCCGTCGGCGCCTTTGTGCTCATCAACGACATCACGCGCCACCGCGTCGCCGAGCAGGCGGCGCGCGAGTCCGAGGAGCGCCTCGCCAAGTTCATGCAGGCCAGCGCCGAGGGCATCGTGTTCCACAAGGACGGCTTCATCACCGACGCGAACCCGCCAGTGTGCGAGTTGATCGGCTACGCACTCGAGGAACTGCTGGGCCGCAAGACGCTGGAGTTCATCGCGCCCGACCATGTGGCGCAAGTCGCAGCGGTGATTGCGTCGGGCCAGGAGACGGCCTACGAGAGCATGCTGCTCGACAAGCATGGCCAGCGCATCCCGGTCGAGTTCATCGTGCGCACGATGATGCGCGGTGGCGAGCGGCTGCGCATGACGATCGTGCGCGACATTCGCGACCGGCATACGGCGCAGGCGCGCATCCACCACATGGCGCATTTCGACGCGCTCACCGGCTTGCCGAACCGCGTGTCATTCATGGCGCACCTCGAGCGCTCGATGCTGGCGCCCAGCGAGGGCCTCGAATCGCGCCTCGCGCTGCTCTTCATCGACCTCGACAACTTCAAGCGCGTCAACGATTCGCTCGGGCACTTGGTTGGC
>JANYBE010000046.1 GCA_025360945.1 Rhizobacter sp.
GCCTCGACATCCTTGTTCGCCAGCGCCAGTCCGCCCTTGAGCATGGCGCCCACTGCGCCGTCGTGCGGCAGGAACATGCGCAGCGCCTCAATCATGCCGTGCTCGGTGACAGCATTCGCGTACTTGTGAGCGTAGGGCATGCACGGGTAGAACAGGTAGTCCGGATACTTGGTCGCGTTCGCACGGAAGTGATCGCAGATCTCGCTCATGCGGTCGTGCGTCGTGCACATGAAGGTGCGAATGCCTTCTTGGTAGGCCGCATCGAGCACGTCGATGATGGCCTGCGTTTCCTGGAAGCGCATGGCCTGCGCGCGCGCCTTTTCCTCGGACATGTGGTTCACGCCGAAGAACTGGTTGTCACCGAACAGGACCTTGTCCATCTGAACGCTTTGCATCGCTTCCTTCTCTTGGCTGTACATCACTTGAACAAGCGTGCGAGCACGCCCCGGCGCGCGGGCTGCGCGCTGGGTGCGGGCAGGCTGCCCGCCGTCTGGCCGGTGATCATCGACACGACACGGTCGGCCTCGAGCGCCGAGCGGAACGTGTTCTCGCCGTCCAGGCGTTTGCCCTCGATGCTTTTGGCGAAGTAGTCGATCTGCGCCGAGTACTCCTCGCCGCGCAGGTAGTACCAGACCTCTTCGGTCAGGTCGGTCGTGTAGCGGATCGTCCAGCCCTTGTCGGCGTCCGGCACTGCGGCGTGCGGCTCGCGCAGGTAGATCTGGCATTCCTGGCGGTCCGCGGTGATGCGGCCGTTGGTGCCCCACACCGAGATCTTGGTCGACATCTTGCGAAAGCTCTCGTCGCTCCAGTTGACACTGAGCTGGCCGCTCGCACCATCGGCGTAGCGCAATGTGCAATAGACCTCGTCGTCCACATCCTGCGAAAACACGCCTCGGCGCACCACACCGTCCACCGCCGCGGGCACGCCGACGACGAAGTTCACGAGGTCGATCGCGTGGCAGGCGTAGTCATAAAGCGCGCCACCGCCTTCGCTCTTGGCCGATCGCCAGGTGCCCCCCTTGGCACGCAGCACGACCGGGCCGAACGCCTCGGCGCGCACGTGATGGATGGTGCCCAGCGCACCCGATTTGACGATGCGCGCAGCCTCCTTGAAGGCGCCAACGAAGCGGTAGTGGTAGCCGACCTGGTTCACGACGCCCTTGCGCTCGGCAAGCGCCACCAGCCGCTCGCCGTCGGCCAGTTCCAGCACGAACGGCTTTTCGCAGAAGACGTGCACGCCGCGGTTCAGCGCGTTCTCGACCATCGCCGCGTGCAGTTTGGACGGCGTGGCGACGACCAGCGCGTCGACTTTCTCCTGCTCCATCATCCGGTCGAAGTCGGCATAGCACTTCAGGCCGGAGTACTTGGTGAGGATGTCGGTCAGGTACACGGTCGAGTCGCAGCCGGCAACGAGGTCCAGCCCCGGATGGGCACGCAGGATCGCGAGGTGCGACAGGCCCATCTTGCCCAGGCCGACCATGGCAGTTCGAATCATCGGAGGTGTCCCGTTCTCAATCAGAAGTGAGGCAAAGCCCGCTCAGGCCTGTGGATTGCCGGGTGGCCTGGCACCTTGCATCGGCGAGCGATAAAGGCCCAATCCGTCGAGCAGCAGCAACCAGAAGTATTCCATGTCACGCAGGTAACGCTTCCAGTAGCGCTTGGGCTCGGTGGTGATGCGGTACAGCCATTCAAGGCCGGTGCGCGTCATCCAGCGCGGCGCGCGCTTGACGGCACCTGCCTCGTAGTCGATCGTGGCGCCCACGCCCATGTAGACCTTCACCTTGGGCATCGCGCTGCGGTACCGGGTGATCCAGATCTCCTGCTTCGGCGCGCCCAGACCGATGATCAGGCAGGTGGCACCGCTGTCGTTGATGATGCGAATCACGTCATCGATCTCTCCCGGATCGTTCACGAAGTTCATCGACGGCGAATGAGCGCCCACCACGACTTCGCGTCCGACGCGCGCGTTGATCACCTCTAGCGCCTTCTGTGCTATGCCCGGCGCGGCGCCAAGCATGAACACCCGCACAGCAGGGTTGTCGCGGTGGTATGCACAGTAGTTCGGCACGATATCCGAGCCGGAAACCTTTTCCTGGATGCGGCGGCCGACCCAGCCCAGCCCCCAGTAGACATACTTGCTGTCCGAGGTGATGAAGTCGGCCTGCCGGTAGGCATCGTAGAAGTCGCGGTTGCGTTGCAGGTGGTACAGATGATCGGGGTTCAGCGTGAACACGATGCCTTCGTCGAGCGTGGCCATCAACTGCTTCATGCTGAGGTTGTCGACCCAGACGTTGAGCATGCGCGAGCGGGGCCACGGACGGCCAGGGGGCTGCGGAACGAATTCGTGATCTTGCATCTGGGCGTTTCTCAAAGGATTTCGCGTTGGTCTCGGCGTGCCAGCACCTCTTCGACCGCTCGTTGCTTGCCGACCAGCAGGGCGCGCCACTGCCAATGACGCAGGAAGCGACGGAACTCCGGGTTCTCGTAGCGCGGCTTGCGTTGCAGCCAGCTCCAGATATAGCCCCACCACATCGCCACACCGGCGATGACGTAAGGCTTCTCGATGAAGCGATTCACTGCGTTCGCCAGCATGTAGATCGGACTCGTTCCCATGAAGTACTGGCCGAAGCCGTGACGCATGCGGCCGGTGAGCGCGCCCTTCTGGCTCGTGCCCTGCGGCCGCAGATGGGTGAAACGCAGCTCGGCCACGTCCCAGCTGCACGCCTGCCAGCCCATCATGCGGCAGCGGTGGACGTCGATGCCGTCCCACATCACTTCACGCACGAAGCCGCCGAGTTGCTGGAACTGAACGCGCCGGTAGAACTTGGTCGCGCCGATCGAGGTCTCGTCGCCGTGGCGCTCGCTGACGAACGCGCCGTCGAGGTGGATGTATGACTTGCCGCTGCAAGTGGCGATGCGCGGATCGGCTTCCATGCGCAGCATCAGTTCCTCGAAGTAGCGCGGCGGCAGGATCAGGTCAAGGTCGAGCTTGCACAGGTACTCGTAGTCTTGGGGCGTGACCGTCTCGTAGCCGGCGTAGAAGGCCTCGATCACGCCCGGCCCGACGGCGCGCTTGCCCCGGTCCTGACGCGTGACGATGCGGATCCAGTTGTGGCGCGCCGCGTATTCCGCCAGGATCGCCGGCGACTCGTCGGTGGAGCCGTCGTCGACGATGACCCACAGCGACGGCCGCACGCTCTGCGCGATCACGCTATCCAGCGTCTGGCGCATGTACTGCGCTTCGTTGCGGCCGGGGGAGATGAGGAGGTAGCTGCGGTTCATGGGCGGGTCGTGGGCGCAGCTCAGGAACCGGCTGCCGCAGCCGGCACGAAATACGTCAGCAAGCGGTCGATGTTCACCTCTTGACCGAACTCCGCCTCCACGTGCAGCACCGCGGCCTGCGCCAGTCGCTCGCGCAGCTCCGGGCTCTCGAACAGGCGGCGCAGCTCGTGCGCCAGCGAAACCGGGTCGGCCGGCAACGCGAGCAGCCCGGTGCTTTCATGCGCCACCAGCTCAGGAATGCCCGACAGGCGTGTGGACACCACGGGTACTCGCTG
>JANYBE010000060.1 GCA_025360945.1 Rhizobacter sp.
GGGTTGTAGGTCAGCAGCAGCGTGCGCGTGAGGCCGGCGCCGTAAGCTGCAGTGGCCGCGCCGAGCTGGTGGGCTGCGAAGACCCAGCCGAAGATCATGCCGGCCTTCTCCTTGCCGATCTCCTGCGCGGCGAGCTTGACCGTGGGCGGCACGGTCGCGATCCAGTCGAGCCCATAGAACATCGCAAAGATCGACAGGCCGTAGAACGTGAAGGTCGAGAACGGCAGCCAAAACAGCGATAGCCCGCGCAAGGCGTAGTACCAAAACAGCAGCTTGCGGTTGTCGTAGCGGTCGGACAGATAGCCCGACAGCGTCGTGCCCACGAGGTCGAATGCGCCCATCATCGCCAGCACCGAAGCCGCCGGCACGGCGCTCAAACCCTGGTCGCCGCACAGCGAGATGAAGTGGGTCTGAACGAGTCCGTTGGTGCTCAGACCGCAGATGAAGAAGGTGCCCGCGAGGATCCAGAACGTGCGGTTGTGCGAGGCCTCGGCGAGCGCCTTGAACGGGCCGAGCAGGTTCAGCGTCGTGGCCCGCGCGGGCGGCTTTTCCAATGGCGAACCGTCGGGTTCGCCGAACGAGCGCAGGCCGACGTTGGCCGGGTGGTCGCGCATGAACAGCGTCGCAAGCAGCGCCACGATCACGCATGCGATGAACACCGGGATCACGGCGTACCGCCAACCCAGATGCTCGATCATCCACGCCGCCGCAGGTAGGAATATCAGCTGCCCGGTCGCGGTGCTCGCGGCGAACATGCCGACGACCAGCCCGCGGTTCGTCGTGAACCAGCGATTCGCCACCATCGCGCCGAGCACCAGCGCCGTCAGACCAGTGCCACACCCGAGCACGAGGCCCCACAGCAGGAACAGCTGCCACAGTTGCGTGACACCGGTGGCCAGCACCATCGCCACCGCGATGAAAGTGGCGGCCGTGACCATGATCCCGCGCAGCCCGAAACGCATGATGAAGGTCGCCGCGAACGGCCCGAGCAGGCCGAACAGCGCGAAGCGCACCGCGAATACCGACGAGAGCTGGTCGGTGGTCCAGCCGAACTCCTGCGACAGTGGTCGCAGCATCGCGCCCGGCAGCCCGAGCGCGGCCGAGGTCGTGAGCATCGCGAAGAAGGTGACGCCGGCGATCACCCACGCGTAGTGCAAGCCGCGGCGGTTCAGCGAGGCGGTGGCGAGTTGGGCGAACATGCGTGGTGGTCCTGCGTGAGTCAGTCGAAGCGGCGTTCGATCAGTTCGACCTTATAGCCATCGGGATCGGTGATGAACGCGATCACTGTCGTGCCGCCCTTGACCGGGCCGGCCTCGCGCGTCACGTTGCCGCCACCGGCGCGGATGCGATCGCAGGCCGCGGCCGCGTCGGGCACGGCGATCGCGATATGGCCGTAACCGGTGCCGAGTTCGTACGACGAGACGCCGTGGTTGTAGGTCAGCTCGATCTCTGCGTGTTCCGGGTTCGAGCCGTAGCCGAGGAACGCGAGCGAGTAGTGCTGCGACGGATTCTCAGACTGGCGCAACAGCGTCATGCCCATCACGTCGGTGTAGAAGCGGATCGAGCGATCGAGATCGCCGACCCGTAGCATGGTGTGGAGGAATCTCATGGTGCGTCGAAGATAAAACAGGTGGTGGAGGCGTGAGCGTACAGCTTGCCGTCCGACTCGACTAGGCGGCCGTCGGCCGTGGCCATGCGGCCGCCGAGGTGGATCACGCTGCCGATCGCACGCACCAGACCGACGCGCTCGCTAACAGCGCGCACGAAATTGACCTTCAGCTCGGCGGTCGTGTAAGCCTTGCCGGCAGGCAACGACGCGTGCACCGCACAACCAACGCACGAATCGAGCAGGGTGGCGATCCAGCCGCCATGCACGCTGCCCAGCGGGTTGTTATGGCGCAGTTGCGGGCGACCCTGAAACACCGCCCGCTCAAGGTTGGCCTCGATCAGAACAAAATCGTTCGTCTCGGCGATCGGCGCAAAGGGCAGCGTGCCGGCCAACATCGCCTGGAACATCTCCACGCCGCTGAGAGCGGCCACCTGCTCGGGTCGGGACACGCCGCTCTTGACCATGGTCTTGCGGCGCTCGGCCCCGTCGGCTTCCCATTGCGCCAGCACCGAGGCCGAATCGATCTTCGCGTTCATGTCGCGGGTCGAAAGTTGCAATTGCAATGATTGTAGCTACAATCTAGAAATCATGCACAACAAGGTTCGCGCCGGTGACCACGCCGGGCCGTCGGGATGCAGCAGCTTCAAGTTGCGGCAGCTGTCGCGGCGTGTCAGCCAGCACTTCGATCACATCGTCGGTGCCGCAGGTCTGAAGACTACGCAGTACTCGCTGCTGTCGCACGTGATGCGGCTCCAGCCGGCGCGTCCGGGCGACCTGGCCGTTCAGATGGACATGGACGCCTCCACGCTGACTCGCAATCTGCAACCGCTCGTCAAGCTGGGCTGGCTGGAGATCGGCCCCGGAGACGACGGCCGCAGCCGCTTCGTGACCCTGACCGAGAGCGGCCGCGAGAAGCGCGCCCAGGCGCAGCGCGAGTGGAAGCGTGCGCAGTTGGCGTTCAACGACCACGTCGGCGAGGCGCGCGTGGCGAAGCTGCACGCGCTGATCGACGAGTGCCTGGCGGTGATCAACGAGCCGGTCGACGACGCGTCAGCCTGAGCGGCGCGCGGTCGCCACGCCGGGGACGACTTCGTCGCCGTAGGCCTGCTTCCAGCGCCCCATCAGCTTCGCGTTTTCGTCGATGCGCTCGCCGGGCAGCCCGTCGTCGGCATGCCAGTTCGCGATGCGCGACTCGACCGCGAAATGCGTGCTCGGTGTCAGCGCGGCCGGATCGTCGAGGCTGCCGACCGACAGGTCCATGCGTTCGGCGCCCAGGTACTCAAAGCTCAGCGGCGTGCCGCAGTGCGCGCAGAAGCCGCGTCGCGCGATCTTCGAGGACGCGTAATACGTCGGCGGCGATGCGGTCCAGCGCACCTCGTCCTTTCGCAGGTTGAGGAACGCGGCGCGCGTGTTGCCGAACGCGAGTTGGCACATTCGGCAGTGGCAGTAGTAGCCCTCGCGGCGCGTGGGCGCGGCCTCGTAACGCACGGCGCCGCACAGGCAACCGCCCGCCAGGGGTAGGAGCGCACCGCTGGTGTCTGTCATGGCGTCACCGTGTAGTTGAGTGTCAGTCGACCGCCGTCGATGTAGACGATCTCGCCCGTCATGTAACTCGACGCGCTGCTGACCAAGAAGGCGCACACGTCTGCAATTTCGCGCGGCTCGCCCAGGCGCTTCATCGGCGTGCGGCTCAGGATGCGCGACTTTGCTTCGTCGCTGCCGAGCACGGCATTCTTCGCCAGCTCGGTCGCGATCGTGCCGGGGCCGACCGCGTTGACGCGGATGTGGTGGTCGGCGAGCGCCAGCGCCATCACGCGCGTCAGCTGATTCACGCCGCCCTTGCTGGCGTTGTAGCTGGCGATGCTCGGGATCGCCATCACGCCGTTCACCGAGCTCATGTTGACGATCGCGCCGCCACCTCCGCCTGGATTCGCGACCATTGCGCGCGCCACCGCCTGACCGACGAGGAAGGCACCCTTCAGGTTCACGTCGATGACCGCGTCCCAGTCGGCCTCGGTGATGTCGAGAAAGTTCGCCGCTTTGAAGATGCCGGCGTTGTTGATCAGCGCGTCGACGCGGCCGAAGGCGGCTAGCGTGGCGGCCAGCGCCGCGTCGACCTCGGCTTTGTTCGCGACATTGCAGTGCTGATAGATCGTGCGCCGGCCGCGTTCGGCGAGGCTGGCGGCGAGCGCCTGGCCGCGCGCGTCGTCGACATCCCACAGCGCGATGGCGGCACCGTCCTGCGACAGCCGTTCGGCGCAGGCCGCGCCTATGCCTTGGGAGGCGCCGGTGACGATGGCAACCTGGTTTTCGAGGTGGAAGTGGACGGCAGTCATCGGTTTCTCCGGTTGAGCCACACGGCCATGCCCTGGGCGTTGAGTTCAAGGTCGAGCGCGAGCAGCTCGAGGATCTGCGCGTCAGGCAGCGTGCAACCCTGCGCGCGCAGACTCGTCAGGTGAATCCCGCCAAAGCCATGCACAAGCGTCGCGTGGCGGGTGTCGTCGTTTGGCAGCGAGAGGGCAAGCGCGACCATCGGGTCCATCTGGTCCAGCAGCAGATCGGCGAGCCGCGGCACGTCGCCGACGCGACCGTAGTGCGTGAGATACAGCGAGTCGGGTCGATACGCGACCATGCGCTGGATCGAGCTGCGCATCGCCTCGGGCTCGAACTGGATCGGCGTCGTGGTCGGCATGATCCACGCGCCGGCCGCGGTGTCGAACTCGCGGTACGACAGCCCGAAGGTGTCGCCGGTGAAAAAGCCGCGGCTGCGTTCGTCCCAGATGCAGTGGTGGTGGCGGGCGTGGCCGGGCGTGTCGAGAAACTTAAGCGGCCGGCCGGCGAAGTCCAGCACCATGTCGTCTGCGGTGCGAAGCACGCGCTCCGGCGCGACACCGATGACGTCGCCGTACGAGCGCGCGACTTCCTCGGCACCATAGACGCGGCGCGCGCTGTCCATCAGCCGCGAGGGGTCGATCAGGTGGCGCGCGCCGAGGGGGTGCACGACGAGCTTGGCGGCTGGCAACTGCTGCATCAGAAGGCCGACGCCGCCGGCGTGGTCGAGGTGTACATGCGTGGCGATGACGAAGTCCACTGCCGGCGGGGCGAGCCCGGCCGCGGCGAGTGCCGCGAGCAGGCGCGGAACCGAATGATTGGTTCCGGTGTCCACGAAGGCCGCACAGCCGCGTTCGACGATCAGGAAACTGGCGTCGAACACCGGCCGGTGAAAGCCGGTGTCGATGATGTGGATACCATGATCCAGCGTCTGAACGAAAGACAATCGGTCGGGCATTAACTCTCGCCGGCGTGATGAAGCGGGCAATTTTAGGCAAGTGAAGCGAAGCGGAGGCCTCATGGGCAAGATCACCACACCACGGGCCAAGCGCGCGGGACTGTTGATGTCCCTCGTTGCGATCGCCAGTTGCAGCGCGATCCCGCAGTCCAAAGTGCTGACCGAATCGAGCTTCGATGACATCAAGTCCGGCATGTCGGCCGACGAGGTGCTGGCGCAGCTCGGCCGCCCGACGACGGTGTTCGGCGCGGGCCGGACCGAGCACACCCACATCTGGAACTACCGCTGGGCGGGCGCCGACTGCGTCTGGTACCAGATCACGATCCGCGATGGCGATCAAAAGGTACGCGAGGCCGGCATCGGCCAGGATCCGAGGTGCGACGGCCCGAAGGGAGCGAAGGACTGAACACGATGACCATTACGCTCTATGGCATCCCGAACTGCGACACCGTGAAGCGTTCGCGCGCCTGGATGCAGGACCACGGGCGCGACGCGGCGTTCCACGACTTTAAGAAGGCCGGTGTCCCCGCGGATCGCCTCGATGCGTGGACCCAGGCCGTCGGCTGGGAACGCTTGCTGAATCGCAAGGGCACGGCCTGGCGCAAGCTTGACGACAACGTTCGCGACGCTGTTGTTGACGAACGCAGCGCCACGCAGCTAATGCGCGAGCAGGTGAGCGTGATCAAGCGGCCGGTGGTCGAATGGGCTGACGGGGCGATCACCGTCGGCTTCGACGCGGCCGA
>JANYBE010000083.1 GCA_025360945.1 Rhizobacter sp.
GCCCAGCGGCGTGAGCTACATGCTGGAAGACCGCAAGATGATGATGCGGCTGTTCCCCGAGCTGTTCAGCCAGCACCGCGTCGCGCCGGTCGCGCACTACCCCGACCTGCTGCTCGAGACGCTGCGCTCGGTCGCGCCGCCATCCGTGAATGAGCCGAGCGTCGAATCCTTGCGGAACACCTCGGGATCGAGGAAGTCGTCGTCGACGCGGCGGTAGATCACGTCGACGCGCTTGGGCCCCTGCGTCGTGCGCATGTAGACGAAGTTGTCCTTGACGAACAGGTCCTGGCCCTCGACCAGCTCGATGCCCATTTGCTGCGCGAGAAAGGCGTGTTCGAAGTACGCGCTGTTGTGCATGCCCGGCGTCAGCACGACGACGGTTGGTTCGTTCACCGCGGCCGGCGCGACCGAACGCAGCGTCTCCAGCAGTAGGTCGGGGTAGTGCGCGACCGGCGCGACGCGGTGCTGGCTGAACAGCTCGGGGAACAGCCGCATCATCATTTTGCGGTCCTCGAGCATGTAGCTAACGCCGCTTGGCACGCGCAGGTTGTCCTCAAGCACATAGTAGCTGCCACCGCCGTCCGTATTGGCGGCGCGGATGATATCGATGCCGGAGATGTGCGAGTAGATACCGGCCGGCACATCGACGCCCATCATCTCGGCACGGAACTGCGCGTTCTTCAGAATCTGTTCGGCGGGCACATGGCCGGCCTTGATGATCTCCTGCTCGTGGTAGACATCGTGGATGAAGCGGTTCAGCGCCGCGACGCGCTGCGCCAGGCCCTTCTCCATCTCGGCCCACTCGTGCGCCGGGATCACGCGCGGGATCAGGTCGAACGGGATCAGGCGTTCGTTGCCGTGGCCGTCTTCGTCCTTCGCGCCGTAGACGGCAAACGTGATGCCGACGCGGCGGAAGATCACCTCCGCCTCTTCGCGGCGGGACAGCATCACATCGACGGGCTGTGCGCTGAGCCATCGGTCATAGCCGCGATAGTGCTCGCGCACCGTATTGCTGTCGGCCCGCATTTCATCGAAGCTTGGTCTCATCGGCAGGTCTCCTCGAGGACAGGGTAGCAAATTCCAGGCCAATTCAAGACGCGCCTTGGGATCATAGGTGGCGCCATCGCGCCAGCGGTAGTGCCAGCGGTAGTGCCAGCAGTAGTGCCAGCGGTAGTGCCAGCGGTAGTACCACTATCGGCGTACCGCCGTCACAGAGGCAGGCGCCCTGCGGTGCGGCGCCCGCATCCCAGTGCCTCACCGCACTCGGGGCTGACGTGAACTGCAATCCCGAGTTGCCGGTAGCGCGCCAGCACATCCAGGGCGGGATGGCCGAAAGTGCTGCGCTCGCTCGCGCCCTTGTCGCCAACCGCCAGACCACCGGGTGCGCTGCTGCAATTGCAGCGCCACGCCAGCGATCCACGCCAGCGATCGACGCCAGCGCGAGAGCCGCCAGTCAGACTCCCGAGTCGGCGGCGTCGCGCATCACCACAGTGTAGGATTTGCGCCTCCTCATCCGACCCGCGGCAATCCCATGGCTTCCGACACGCAACCCGCACCGCTTTACGACCGACTTGAGCAGCTTGGCATCAAGCTGCCGCCGATGGCCGCACCCGCAGCCGCCTACCTGCCCTTTGTGCGCAGCGGCAACTTGCTGTTCCTGTCGGGCCACCTCGCCAAGCGCGATGGCAAGGTCTGGGTCGGCCAGCTCGGCCGCGACATAGTCACCTCGACCGGCAAGCTGGCCGCGCGCGCCGTCGCGATTGACCTGCTCGGTACGCTTCACGCCGCGCTCGGTGACCTGAACAAGATTGAGCGCATCGTCAAGGTCATGAGCCTGGTCAACAGCAGCCCCGACTTCACCGAACACCACCTGGTCACGAACGGCTGCTCGGAGCTGCTCGCGGAAGTGTTTGGCGACAAGGGCGCGCATGCGCGAAGCGCGTTCGGCGTGGCGCAGATTCCGATGGGGGCCTGCGTCGAGATCGAACTAATAGCGCAGGTCGCCTGAGCGTGGCGGCGCCTTTCAACACGGCCGATCGCTGGCTGTCCGGCATCGCACTGGCCTGCATCGCGGCCGTCGGCGCGGCGCTGGTGTCGCAGCATAAGTTCGACATGCAGCCCTGTCCGTGGTGCGTGCTGCAACGCGCAGTCTTTTTCGGCATTGCCCTCACATGCGTCATCGGGCTGCTCTGGCGCAGCCGCACCGGTCGGCGCGTCGGCGCATCGCTGGCCCTGCTGCTGGCGCTGTGCGGCATCGCTGCGGCACTATGGCAGCACTTCCAGGCCGCCGCGTCGGCCTCGTGCAATTTGACGCTGGCGGACAAGATCGTCAGCCGCTGGCTCCAGCTCGACCAGTTGCTGCCGAACGTGTTCGAGGCGCGCGCGAGCTGCGCCGACGCGGCTGTCAGCCTGCTCGGCTTGTCGTATGACTTCTGGAGCCTGGCGCTGTTCACGCTGATCGCGTTGCAACTCGTGCGCTTGCTGCGCGCGCGCCACTGAGCTCACGCATCGGCGCCATGCACCGTCAGCGTCGTCTCTCCCGCTCGCGCTTGGCCGCACTCACGCTGCTTGCCCTGAACGCTTCCGCGTTCGCCGCGGGCCCGGTGGAGTACCACTGCAATGGTGACAGCGTGTCCTGGATTTCGCGTCAACCCTGCCCGAGCACCAGCCGCAGCGAAATGCGCACGCTGGGCAGTCCCCAGCCGCCACCGCCGCCGCCCCTGTCCGACACACCTCTACTGTCGCCGACCGGCAAGGCGCCGGACTACCTTCCGTACATGAACGTCGAGTGCGCGCAGCTCAATGACGCGCTGCGCACCGGTCCTGCACGCGGGCTGAAATTCGGCGCGATGGCCGAGCTGCGTACCGACTACCAGAAGCGTTGCAGCGAAGACGAGGCCTCTGCGCGCAAACAGCAGCAGCAGGCTGAGCAACGCCAGCGCGAACGTCGCCTCGATCAGCAGGCCGCCGTGGAGGCCGAGAAGTCGCGCGCTACCCTGACCACCGAGCAGTGCTACGAAATGCTGCGCATCCTGCACGGAAAGCGCCAGCGCGTGGCCTCGATGACTGACGGCGAGAAGGCCGATTTGCATCGCTTCGAGGAGAACTACGAGTCACGTTGCCCGCACCGCTGACGCGGCGTTGTCCGCCGTCAGCGCATCCGGATCTCGGCATGTTCGCCCAGGCCGGTTGGCGGCTTTCCGGTGAACGCGGCCTTGGCCATCTGGTAGATCTGCACGAGCTTGCTCTCCTTCACGTCCCAGTAGCCGGCGCGGACGATATTGACCTGCACCAGCGCGAAATCCGGGTCGGTGACGCCGCCCGGAAAATAGGCTTCGGCCAGCTTCGACCAGAGCTTGTGCTTCTTCGCCAAGTCCTCGACAACGGATGCCGTGCCCGAAACCGACACATAGCTGTCCTTGTTTGGATCGGCGTAGACGACGCTGACCGTAGGGTCGTCCGTCAAGTCGGCCACCAGCTCGCCGCCGCGCGACATAAAGAACCACAGGTTGGCGTCCTCGTCGAGGGCCGAGTTCTGCGTCGTGACCGGCCGCGAATGCAGCTGGCCGTTGCCGTGCCGCGTCGTGAACATCGCGAAACGAATGTCGTGGATCAGCGCCCACAGGCGCGTGCGGTTGTTGGACTCGTCGGATTGGGTGATGGTGTCTTCGGTGAGGTGCATGACCTGTCCTTTAATTGCGCTTGGCTGTAAAGCCCATTGCAGCAAGCCCCGGCCACCTGCGCGATCAGGCATCGCGCTCGTCGCCTGTAGGACGGGTCCGGGTTGCGCCCGAGCCCTGGTCAGCCTGCGATCACGCGCAAGGCCTTGGGCATGGCATCTTGGATGCGGCCCTTGCGCGCGCGC
Source organism: Rhizobacter sp. (assembly GCA_025360945.1). GTDB lineage: Bacteria > Pseudomonadota > Gammaproteobacteria > Burkholderiales > Burkholderiaceae_C > LMDS01. The sequence goes on from JANYBE010000083.1 coordinate 3,866, forward strand.
TTGCTCTGGTAGGCGGCAAGCGCAGCCGCCTTCAGTAACTCGTCCCTGGGCTTGGCACCGCGGCCGCTGCCTAGCATTTGCAGGCTCTGGCCGAACGCGGCCACGCTGACCAGCGCATCCTTGGCGTCCAGGTCGATCAAGGTCAGGCCGCGTCCGCCGTTGCTCTGCAACTTAAGCTCGTCGATCCCGAACACAAGCAAGCGCCCCGCGAGCGACAGGCACGCGACCTGCGTCTGCGCATCGGTAAGGCTCGGCGGCAGCGGCTTCTCGCCCAGCTCCAGACTCAGGAAGCTCTTGCCGCCCTTTTGCCGTGCCAGCAGATCGCCGACACGGGCCAGCAATCCGAAGCCACCGGTGTTCGCGAGCAGCAGCGTCTGCTGCACATGGCCGGCAAAGTAGTGCGCCGGTTGCGTGCCCGATTCCAGGTCGATCAGCGAAGTGATCGGCTGGCCGTCGCCGCGCCCGCCGGGCAGTTGCGCAACCGGCGTCGAATAGACGCGGCCGTTGCTGCCCAACACCAGCAGCGCGTCGACGCTGCGGCACGCGAAGGTGCCGTACAGTGTGTCACCGGCCTTGAACGCGAGCGTGGTCGCATCGACCTCGTGACTCTTCAGGCCGCGCACCCAGCCCTTCAGGCTGACAACGACGGTGATCGGCTCGTCGATCACGGGCACTGACGCGACGGTCTTCTTGCCGGCCTGGATCAGCGTGCGGCGATCGTCGCCGTGTGCCTTGGCATCAAGCTCGATCTCCTTGATCAGCAGACGCTTTAACGACGCCGGACTGCCGAGGATGTCTTCGAGCTTGGCCTGCTCAGTGCGCAGCCCGGCCAGCTCCTGCTCGATCTTGATCGCCTCCAGCCGCGCAAGCTGGCGCAGCCGGATGTCCAGGATGTCGTCGGCTTGGATCTGGCTTAGCGCGAAGCGCGCGATCAGCGCCGGCTTCGGTTCATCTGACTCACGGATGATGCGGATCACTTCGTCGATGTTGAGCAGCACCAGCTGCCGGCCTTCGAGGACGTGGATGCGCGCCAGCACCTTGGCCAGCCGGTGTTGCGTGCGCCGCTGCACCGTGATCGCGCGAAACGCGACCCACTCGGCCATGATCTGACGCAGGCTCTTCTGCGACGGCCGCCCGTCGCTGCCGATCATCGTCAGGTTGATTGGTGCGGAGCTTTCGAGCGAGGTGTGCGCAAGCAGCGTGTTGATGAGTTCTTGCTGCTCGACGGCGCGCGTCTTCGGCTCAAACACGAGCCGCACCGCGGCGTCCTTGCTCGACTCGTCGCGCACCGCATCGAGGACCGCGAGCACGCCCGCTTTCAGTTGGGTCTGCTCGGCACTCAGCGCTTTCTTGCCGGCCTTGACCTTGGGGTTGGTCAGCTCCTCGATCTCCTCGAGCACCTTCTGGCTGCTGGCACCCGGCGGGAGTTCGGTGACGACGAGTTGCCACTGGCCGCGCGCGAGGTCTTCGATCTTCCACTTCGCGCGCACCTTCAGGCTGCCGCGGCCGCTCGTGTAGGCGGCGCGGATCTCTTCATCGCTGCTGATGATCTGGCCGCCGCCGGGGTAGTCGGGACCGGGGATCAGCGCGGCGAAGGCATCGTCCGACAAGCGCTCGTGGCGGATCAGCGCGATCGCCGCGGCCGCGATCTCGCGCAGGTTGTGGCTCGGCACCTCGGTCGCGAGTCCGACCGCGATGCCGCTCGCGCCGTTCAGCAGCACGAAGGGCAGCCGCGCCGGCAATTGCCGCGGCTCTTCGTTCGAGCCGTCGTAGTTCGGGATAAAGTCGACCGTGCCCTCGTCGAGCTCGTCCAGCAGCAGCCGCGTGATCGGCGCGAGCCGCGCCTCGGTGTATCGCATCGCCGCCGCGCCGTCGCCGTCGCGCGAGCCGAAGTTGCCCTGGCCGTCGACGAGCGGATAGCGCTGCGAGAAGTCCTGCGCCATACGCACCATCGCGTCATAGGCCGCGGTGTCGCCGTGCGGGTGGAACTTGCCGAGCACGTCGCCAACAACGCGCGCGCTCTTCACCGCCTTCGGTCCGCTCGCGGTCGTAAACGCCAGGCCCATGCGCTCCATCGAGTACAAGATGCGCCGCTGCACCGGCTTCTGGCCGTCGCAGACATCAGGCAGCGCTCGGCCCTTCACGACGCTCAGCGCGTATTCGAGGTAGGCACGCTCGGCGTATTGCGCCAGGCCAATGGCGCCACCGCCGCCGGCGTCATCGGACATCAGATTCAGTTGTTCTTGCATGGATTCATTGTGAAACTCGAAGTGATGAACGTGCCGCATGTTCCTGCGCCAGCATACTCATCACGATCAGCGAGTCATAGCCTTCGACGGTGCGCACGCTCTCGCGCAAGCGGCCCTCTTCGACGAAGCCCTCGCCGTGGTACAGCGCCTGCGCGCGCACGTTCAGCGCCTTCACGTCGAGCCAGAAGCGGTGCGCACCAAGGTCGCGAAACGCCATCTGCGCGAGCCAGCGGATGCACTCGCGGCCGATGCCCTGGCCGTGCAGCGCCGGCAGCAGCACGATGCGCTTGAGCTCGATCGAGCGGTGCGGGTTGCGGCAGCCTTGCAGGATCGCGAAGCCAGCTGACGGGTAGCTCGCGCCGGCCTCGACGATGAAGTGCCTAAAGTCCGGAAAGCGGATCGCGCCCTCGTGCTGGGTGCGATCCCAGGGCGTGATGAATGGACGATTCAAGGTGTGCTGCTCGACCGAGATCACGAAGTCGAGGTCGGAGCTCATCGTCGGCCGCAGCCTGACCGCGGGCACGCTCACACGTCGACCTCCACGCTGTCGCCGTGCAGCTCCATGAGGTCGCGCCGCGCCTGCGCCTCGCCCTTGCCCATCAGCTTAGTCAGCGACGCCACCGTCGCGTCGAAGCCCAGCATTGCGAACTCGGTTTGCAGCAGACGGCGCGTGTCGGGGTTCAGCGTCGTGTCACACAGCTGTTCGGCGTTCATCTCGCCCAGGCCCTTGAAGCGGCTGATGCTCCAGCTGTTCTCGCGTACACCCTCCTTGCGCAGCTTGTCGAGCGTGGCACCCAACTCGCCCTCGTCGAGCGCGTAGATCTTCGCCGCCGGCTTCTTGCCACGCGCCGGCGCGTCGACGCGAAACAGCGGTGGCTTGGCGATGTAGATGTGGCCAGTCTCTATGAGCTTCGGGAAGTGACGGAAGAAGAGCGTGAGCAGCAGCACCTGGATGTGCGAGCCGTCGACGTCCGCATCGCTCAAGATACAGATCTTGCCGTAGCGCAGGCCGCTCAGGTCAGGCGTGTCCGCGGCGCCGTGCGGGTCGACGCCAATCGCCACCGCGATGTCGTGGATCTCGTTGTTCGCGAACAGTCGGTCGCGCTCGACCTCCCACGCGTTGAGCACCTTGCCCCGCAGCGGCAAAATCGCCTGCGTCTCCTTGTTGCGGCCCATCTTCGCGCTGCCGCCGGCCGAGTCGCCTTCGACGAGAAAGAGCTCGTTGATCGTCAGGTCACGGCTCTCGCAGTCGGTGAGCTTGCCCGGCAGCACGGCCACGCCAGAGCCCTTGCGCTTCTCAACCTTCTGGCTCGCGCGCTGGCGCGTCTGCGCGCAGCGGATCACGAGCTCGGCCAGCTTCTTGCCGAAGTCGACGTGCTGGTTCAGCCAGAGTTCGAGCGAGGGCTTGACGTAGGTTGAGACCAGCCGCAGCGCGTCGCGCGAGTTCAGGCGCTCCTTGATCTGGCCCTGAAACTGTGGATCGAGCACCTTCGCCGAAAGAACAAAGCTCGCGCGCGAAAATACGTCTTCGGGCATCAGCTTCACACCCTTGGGCAGCAAGCTGTGCACGTCGATGAAACCCTTGACGGCGCCGAACAAGCCATCCTTCAGGCCCGACTCGTGGGTGCCGCCGGCGACCGTCGGAATTAGATTGACGTAGCTCTCGCGCATCGGTGCCCCGTCTTCCGTGAAGGCCACGCACCACGCGGCGCCCTCGCCTTCGGCAAAGTTCTCGGTCTCGCCGCCGTCTGCGTAGTGCTCGCCTTCGAACAACGGGATCACCGGGTCGGCGTTCAGCGATTGCGTCAGATAGTCGCGCAGACCACCTCTGTAAAGCCAGGTCATCTTTTCGCCGGACTTCTCGTACGCCAGTGTCACCGTGACACCGGGCATCAGCACCGCCTTGCTGCGCAGCAGGTGCGCGAGTTCGGCCTTCGGCAGCTCGGCGTTCTCGAAGTACTTCGCGTCGGGCCAGGCGCGCGCCGTCGTGCCGGTCTTGCGGTCGCCGGCCACAGCCTTGCGCGTCGTCAGCGCCTGCACCACATCGCCGGCCGCGAACGCGAGGCTCGCGACCTGGCCTTCGCGCCACACCGTCACGTCGAGTCGCTTGGACAACGCGTTCGTCACGCTCACGCCGACACCGTGCAGTCCGCCAGAGAAGCTGTACGCGCCGCCCGCGCCCTTGTCGAACTTGCCGCCCGCGTGCAGCCGCGTGTAGACGATCTCGACCACCGGCACCTGCTCTTCCGGGTGCAGGCCAAACGGAATGCCGCGGCCATCGTCCTCGACACTGACCGAGCCGTCGGCGTGCACCGTCACGTCGATGCGTTTGCCGTACCCGGCGAGTGCCTCGTCGGCGGCGTTGTCGATCACTTCCTGGATGATGTGCAGCGGGTTATCGGTTCGGGTGTACATGCCCGGCCGCTGCTTAACGGGCTCCAGGCCCTTGAGAACGCGGATCGAGGCCTCGCCGTAAGTAGAACTTTGCTTGGTTGCCATGGGCGTGAATTCTAGGAGCCTGCAAGAATGCGGGGCTTCAACCAAGAGAGCGATTCATGATCAAGCGCCCACTCGGCCGCTCCGGCCTGCAAGTCTCCCCGCTGTGTCTCGGGGGCAATGTGTTTGGCTGGACGGTCGACGCGGCCACGTCGTTCACGCTGCTCGACGCCTGGATCGATGCGGGAATGAACTTCATCGACACTGCGGACGTGTACTCGCGCTGGGTGCCCGGCCACACTGGCGGCGAGTCGGAGAGGCTCATCGGCCAGTGGCTGAAAAGGAGCGGCAAGCGCGACCGAGTCGTGCTCGCGACCAAGGTCGGAAAGGACATGGGCGATGGCAGGGTCGGGCTCGCTCCGGCCTACATCCGCAGCGCCGTGGAAGCCTCACTGAAGCGTCTGCAGACCGACGTGATCGACCTGTACCAGTCACACGACGACGACCCGACCGTGCCGCTCGCGGATACGCTGGGGGCGTACGCCGATCTGATCAAGGCGGGCAAGGTGCGCGCGATCGGCGCCTCGAACTTCGCTGCCGCCCGGATGAGCGAAGCGCTTGCCGTAAGCGCGGCGCACCGGCTGCCGCGCTACGAGTGCCTGCAGCCGCTCTACAACCTGGTTGAGCGCCCGGCCTTCGAGGCCGAGCTCGAAGCCGTGTGCCTGCGCCACAGCGTCGGTGTGATCACCTTCTTCGCGCTCGCCAGCGGCTTCCTGAGTGGCAAGTATCGCAGCGAGGCCGACCTCGGCAAGAGTGCGCGCGGCCAGGGCGTGAAGAAGTATCTGAACCCACGCGGCCTGCGCGTGCTCGATGCGCTGGAGGTAGTCGCGACTCGCCTGAACGCCACGCCGGCGCAGGTCGCGCTGGCCTGGCAGATCGCGCGCCCCAGCGTGACGGCGCCCATTGCAAGTGCGACCTCGTTGGCGCAGCTCGCCGACTTGGTCGCCGCGGCACGCCTGGCGCTCGACGCCGACGCGCTGCAGGGGCTCGACGACGCCAGCGCCGCATGACGACCGGCCTCGCGCCTTCAGCTTGGGTGAAACACTGGTCGCACCTCGTGCCAGTTGGCGCGCGCGTGCTCGATGTGGCTTGCGGTACGGGCCGGCATGTGCTCTGGTTCGCGCAGCGCGGCTGCATCGTCACCGGCGTGGATCGCGACGCGCCGGCGACGCAGCCGTTGCGGGGCGTCGCCGAGATCGTCGATGCCGATATCGAGATCGGCCCATGGCCATTCGCGGCGCGGCAGTTCGACGCGGTCATCGTCATCAACTACCTGTGGCGGCCTCGACTGGCCGAGATCGTCGCGTGCGTGACCATCGGCGGCGTGCTGATCTACGAGACCTTTGCGGCTGGCAACGAGACCGTGGGCAAGCCGTCGAATCCGGATTTTCTGCTACGACCGGGTGAACTTCTGCAAGCCACGTCGGGTCTGCGCGTGGTCGCGTATGAAGATGGCTTCGAGCCGCAGCCCGCGCGCTTCGTGCAAAGAATTGTGGCGCTGCGCGACGTCACCATTTCGGCCGGCCCGGCACGCCATGATCTGGGCCCGCCGGGCAGGTAAAATCTTCGGATTCAGAGGATTCCCCATGAAACCCATTGTTGGCAGCATCGTTGCGCTAGTCACGCCGATGCTCGAGGATGGCGGCGTCGATTACGCCGGCCTGCGCAAGCTGATCGACTGGCACATCGCCGAAGGCACCGATTGCATCGGCGTCGTCGGTACCACGGGCGAATCGCCCACGGTGTCGGTCGAAGAGCATTGCGAAATTATCCGCGTGTCGGTCGGGCATGCAAAAGGTCGCGTTCCCGTCATGGCCGGCGCGGGCGGCAACTCCACCGCCGAGGCGATCGAGCTATCGCGCTACGCGCACAAGGTCGGCGCCGATTGCACGCTGTCGGTCGTGCCGTACTACAACAAGCCGTCGCAGGACGGCATCTACCAGCACTTCAAGGCCATCGCCGAAGCGGTCGACATCCCGACCGTGCTCTACAACGTGCCGAGCCGCACGGTCGCAGACATGCAGCCCGAGACCACGCTACGTCTCGCGCAGGTGCCCGGCATCGTCGGCGTGAAGGAGGCGACTGGCGAGATCGACCGCGCCTCCTGGCTGATTAAGTACGCCCCCAAGGGCTTCTCGATCTATTCGGGCGATGACGGCAGCGCCGTCGCGCTGATGCTGCTCGGCGGTCACGGCAACGTGAGCGTCACGGCCAACCTCGCGCCGCGCGCGATGCACGCGTTGTGCACCGCGGCGATGGCCGGCAACGCGCGCGAGGCGGCGGCCTTGCACCTGAAGCTGATGCCGCTGCACAAGAATTTGTTCCTCGAACCCAGCCCCGCTCCCACCAAGTGGGCGATGGCCAGGCTGGGCCTGTGCGGCGAAGCGCTGCGCCTGCCGATCACCCCGCTCACACCCAACGGCCAGGCCGCGGTTGAGCAGGCCATGCGCGACGCCGGCCTGCTTTGAAGCCAGCCGTTCGTTCCCGATCACCGGGGCAGTGCGCCGCAATGCCGCACCTTACGCCCCTTTGGAGATGCACCCCGTGACCCGTTCCCCTTCTCTGACTGCGCTGGCCGCAGTTGCTGCCATCTCGCTCGGCGCCTGCTCGACACTCGACAGCCTGATGTCGGGCGACAAGATCGACTAC
>JANYBE010000097.1 GCA_025360945.1 Rhizobacter sp.
GACCTTCATAGCAGACCTCGCAGGCTGAAGTCAGCGACTTGGCGCAGGCCGACAAGATCGACCTTGGCATAGGTGCGTGTCGCACAGGGGCTGCGGTGGCCAAGGTGGTCGCCGATCTGCTTGAGCGACAAGCCTTCGGCCACCAGATGCGTCGCGCATGCGTGCCGCAAGGCGTGCGGTCCCTGCCGCGGACAGCGGATATTCAGGGCTTGCATGCGAGGCGCCACAAGGTGATGCAGACTGCTGGGAGCCAGAGGCCGGATCGGTGCCTTGATCGTCAAGAACAGACTTCGTGAGGCGCAGACTGGTCGGACTTGCTGCAAGTAGCGAAGGATTGCGTTGCCGACATCGGTGGTCAGCGGGTAATCCTGTTTACAGCGCTGCTTCGGGCGCGTGACGTGAAGAATGTCCCGTTCCCAATCGATGTCGTCCAAGGTCAGGGCAACCACCTCCCCGCACCGCAGGCCATACACAGCGAGCAGCAGCAGGATGGCTCGATCGCGAACGTTCTGGGGGTGGTCAGTGTCGGTGCTGGCGACGAGTCGTTGAACGTCCTCCCATCGTGGACCCACGGGCAACGCTTCGTGCTTGAACAGGCGCGGTCCCTCGATCCCGGCAGCGAAGCCGTCGCCGCACCGACCTCGTGCGGCCATGTGCGTAAAGAACGATCTCAGCGCACTTGCCGCCGTCGCGATCGAGACCCGGCACCACCCTTGAGCGCCTCTCATCGCCAGAAAGGCATCCACGTGCTCTAAGTTGGCCGTGCCGGCGGAGCAATGTTGCTCATCGAGCCATGTCAGAAGCGCCTGGACATGCCATCTGCGGTTATGGACTGTGTGCGGCGAGAGGCCTCGCTCCAGATGCATGTAGGCGGCGAACTCCTCAACCAGATCGGCACCAGCGCAACGCGGCACCGGCGCGGTCTCAAGACGCCCCAGGAAGTGCAGCCAATCAGTCGCGACCTGCACGAACCTCTGGCGGCTGAAGCGAGCAGTCCTGATGCGACCATGCCGTCGTTGATGACGAACCCACCGGTCGGCAGCAGACCCGATCTGCTCGGGCGTAAACGCCCTTGCGCCGTCAATATCCAAACGCTGCGCGACCAGCAGAAGTTCACTCGCCAGATGTAGGACCGACTCCCGTGCGGCACCTGCCTCTGCGCAGTGAGTGGCGAAGCGATCGCGCTCCTCGGCGGCGGGTCCATTGAGGTGGCGAACCAGAACTCGCGAATAGCGATACAGGGTCTCGAACATGGCCGGATCTACCGTGTGAATTGAGGGGATCCAACGCTACGGCCAACGAAATTTATGTGGTGCTCGGCGACCGATCTTCCCAGGGCGCCGCCGCTGGGCGCTACATATGGGCCGACGCCACATTACGCTTCAGATGGGGTCGACCACATCTGAAGCGTTAGTTGCGCACGCTGGGATCTGTGCGGGGGGTGCCCGGTAACGGGCATCCCTACCGCGATCCGGCCACCTTAGTACGCTCGACTTGAACTTGTCGGGCCGCGGCGGCGCGCTCCGCATCCTCTAGGCAAATGCGTTCCGTCTCGGCCCGGATGCGCTCGGTTTCCGCGCGGCGCGCTGCAAGTTCTGCTGCGGCTTTTTGGCCTAGGAGGTAACCGTCAGCGGCTCCTGATGTGTCTTCGTAGAGGCTGCTGGACGGCGCTGCGACAGGCCAGACGCAACATAGAGCCCCCGAGAGCGAAAGTTCAAGCGCACGATCGCGTCGAACTGCGCTTCTTCTGTCGTATGTCTTACCGACGTGAAGGTGGCCTCGACGGGCTCGTTGAACTGCAGCCGGATTTCCTCTGGAGACACGACACGGGTCGCGCCGTTCTTCGGTGTGGAGTCTTACAAGCTGCCGTGCGCGATCGCAGCGGGCACCAGCACGTTAAGACGAGCGTCAGTGCAAGTGGCCGCATGTTCGGATTGGACGTGGGTCGCCGATGACTTTTGAGACGACACTAGTAGTTCGCCGTTAACGTGAGCCTGAAGCTTCGCGGTTCGACCGGGTGGAAGTGGATGTCGTTCACGCCCTCGGCGGGCTCGCTCTTCAGGCGCGAGGCGTAGTAGTAGTCGATGTCGCTGGCCTTGCGATCGAACAGGTTGAACACGTCGAGGCTCGCCTTCAGGTTCTGGCTGAATTTGTAGCCAATGCGCGCGTAGGTCAGCGTGGTGGCCTTTGACCGCTGACTGTTGTCTTCGATCAATGGGCGCGGGCCGAAGTAGCGAAGCTGAAGGTGGCTGAACCAGGGGCCATATTCAGTCACGGTCGCGCCAAGCGAGACCACGGTGTCGACCGACCCCGGGATGTAGCGGCCGATGTTCGGGTCGCCGCCCTGATCTTCGGTGAACCGCGCGCGCGACACGGCGACGTCGCCATCCAGGAGCAGCCAGGGAGACGCGAGGTAGTGGTTGTTCAGCTCGATGCCGTAGCGTTTGCTCGCACCGCTCACCTGCGTGTCGCCGGCATCGCCCGAGAACACGAGTTCGGAGCCAAGTTTGAGTTGCCACAGCGCCAGCGAGGTTTGCAGCCCTGGAACGATTTCGCTGCGCAATCCGACCTCGGCACCCTTCGAGCGAACCAGACCCGGCGCCGGCTCGGCAGGCAGCCCCGCCTTGGGGGTGACGGTCTCGTTCACGCCACGGGCGTCGTTGCTGTGGAAGCCGTAGCCGTAGTTCAGGAAGTATTCGGTCTTGGCCCAAGGCCCGAAGATCAGCGCCAGCTTGGGCGAAGCCATGCTCTGGCTCTTGCTGCCACTGTTCTGCTGGATCGAGCTGTCGACCTTGAAGTTGAAGTGGTCACCGCGCAACCCGAGCACACTGCGCAGCCACGGCGTCCACTGTGTCGCGTTCTCGGCGTAGAGGCCGAAGCTGGCTTCGCGGATCGTGCTCTCCTGCGTTGTGGCGACGCGTCGGCGTGCCACGGCGCTGTAGAGGCCCACCGGATCGAGCCGGTCGTGACGCAACTGCAGTCCGAACGTCGTGGTACTGTCGTGACCGGCCAGGATCATGTTCCAGCTCCGGCTCGTCGCCAGACCGAAGATCTTGCGGTGTTCAGCCTGCTCGAATTGGTCGCCATTGATCGCGGTTGAATCGAGGTCGATTGGGTGATTCAGAAAGAAGGTGAAGTTGGAGTACAGATCCAGCCTGGACTGTGTCGCATAGGCATTTAGTTTGAATGCGCCGTCGCTGAGCTTGCGGTCAAACTCGTAAGACAGGCTGTAGCGCGCGGTGAAGCCGCCGTCGCTCGGGTCGATGGTACCGAAGCGGCCGATCAGTCCCTGATCGACAGCGCGCTGCGGAATCTGGTCGGTCGAGTTCCACCCGGCCGAGTAGCCCATGGCGGTGATGGCGGAGTGTGCATCGGCGTCGCCGAAGCTGTATCGCAGCATACCGTTCAGGCGGTGGAACTTCTCCGGATTGTCCCAAGGCCCATTGTTGTGCGCGGCCTCGATCGCGTACAAGAGGCTGCCGTCTCCGAGCGCGAGCGACTTCGCGAGCAGCGCTCGCGCGTAGTTCTCCTGACCGAGGGTCATGGACGCAATACCTTTGGGCATATCGCCGAACAGGCTGATATGGGCCGCGCCGGCTGACGCGAAGTCGCCCTCGTCGGCGTAATACGGGCCCTTCTTGTAGTCGATGCGGCTGACCAGTTCGGGGATTAGCCAGTTGAGATCGCTGTAGCCTTGGCCGTGTGCATGCGACGGCATGTTGACCGGCATTCCGGCGACGAACGTCGCGAAGTCGGTGCCGTGGTCAAGGTTGAAGCCGCGCAGGTAGTACTGGTTCGCTTTGCCGTCACCGCTGTGCTGCGAGACGATCACGCCGGGTACGAATTCGAGCACCTCGGCCGGGCGCAGCGTAGGTCGGCTTTCGATCAACATGGAATTGACGGTGCCCTGGCTGGCAGCGTCCGAAGTCCCAACGGCATTGTTGTAGTTGCTCTGGACCGTGACCCTGTCGAGTTGCACGGTCGCAGTGGTGACGGGCGCGGTTTGCGCGAGAGCTGTGCCCATGCTGCATAGAGAGACCTGGATAGCAAACTGCAGGCCGCCTTGCCGGAATGGACGAAGAATCATGAAAGCCTCCAGTGGATTTGTCGCGCTGCATCACGCGACCTAAGGGATTGGAGGGCTTACGCAACTGCTCGGCAACTGGATTCGCACCAGAACCACGACCACGTCGAGTACCTTGTCGGCTCCACGCAGGCCACGACGACGGCGCTAGACGTGTTCGTACAGCGCGCCGGCGTGTGTCGCGACTTCGCGCACTTGGCCGTGACGTTCTGCCGCGCACTCAACATCCCGGCGCGCCTGGTCGTCGGCTATGCGCGCTTCGACGAACCGCCGCCCGATTTCCACGCCGTATTCGAGGCCTTCGTGGGTGGCCGGTGGGTGATGTTCGATGCGACGCGTATGTCGCCGCTCGACGAGCTCGTGCGCATCGCCGCCGGGCGCGATGCCAAGGACGTGGCGTTCGCGACGATCTTCGGCCCCGCGTCGATGACGGCGATGAGCCCGCTGACCCAGACGGTGCTCTGACGTGCCCGCGCCGGCATCGGGCGCGGCGTTGGTGACGAGGCCTGTGTGCTTGCGTCCGCATCCGCGGCCCCCATGGGGCTTAAGCACTCGGACCTGTACCATCGCCATCGATCAGCGTGGCACTTGCTCGTTGCATCTACGCCGCATCTTCACGCGCGCGCCGCCGCTTTGCTCGCGAGCGCTGCGAGGGACCCGAGCTGCCATTCGAGCGTCTATTTTCTTGCTCGTTCCGATCTCAATGCATTGGTGGCGCGCGCCGGGCGCAAAGCTAGCCCTTAAAGCGGGTCGCTTGATAACTACGTGTGCGAGCCTCCGACCCGGACTACTTAGGCTCGGAAGCCGACGGTGCCGGGACAATGACGACCTGAGGACTGCTGCCGGGCTGTCCCGGCTGACCGGGCCTTCCTGGGTCACCTTGGGGGCCGGGCGGGCCCGGCACCGGAGCGGGGATCACCACGGTGCCGGCCGGAGGTGCGTTAACCACGGTCGGCCGATCGCAACCGGCGACGCCGGCAGTCAACATCAAGATCGCTAACATCGTTCTATGCGCGTTCATTGGGCGCTCCTCTTCAAATGTGGGAAGGTTAGATTAGGTGCGAGCGACCTTACGACTCGATCAGCTATGGACGCGAAGTGCAGTGGGCCTGGGCCTCTTTGCTTTGTAGCCACGGTCTTACAACGGCGACTCGATCTCCTGCTCCTTGCAGGTGCCCAGCGAGCGAACACAGAGCCAACATCCTCCGCGCCCGTGATCGGCGCGGTCAATCCAACGGGCGCCCGCGAGTCTTGCCCCAGCCTGCGATGTGTCAAGGCGGGCGGTGTGGGCCAGTCTGAACTACATGGGATTGACGACCGCCACGCCAGCGTTGTTGAAGCCATTGGTTGCGCACGTACCGCAACCGGCGGGCGCCGGCGCCGACGAGATCGGCATGTAAATCAAGGCGCACTTCGCGTTGGGTAGTGACCGGGCTCACCAGGTGAGTTACTGACCGCTCAGACTGGCTTCGTGGCCCGAGCGTTTCGGGCCGATGGAGTCTGTGATGCGAGCGCGTGAACTCATGCAGTTGTTGAATCAGACTGCCAGGCCTACCTCGCGCGGTGACCTGATCAAAAGGGGTTCGTCTCAATGCATGACTGGACCGCACGCCACCACCGGACACGACGCGACAAAGGGAGCTCACGCCCGATCCATGAGCCTACGAGGCGCATCGCAACCCTCGGCCAGCCCGTTCCGAGTTATTGCACGACGCTCAAGCCCCTAGCAACTCGCCCACTGGCTTCAGGTCGTCAACCCTGTCGCAGACCGATTTGACGACGAGCAGCATCGGTACCCCGAGCAAAAGGCCCCAGACGCCCCACAGCCAGCCGAATACCAGGACCGCAATGAAGACCGCAATTGGGCTCATTTTGCTCGCACGGCCCATCCACCAGGGCGTAAGCACATTGCCCACGACGGTATGAATTGCGAACGAAGAACCCCCGATGATCAGCGCCATTTCGATCGTCCCGAATTGCATCAGCGCGACTACCGCGGCACCGCTACCGACCATCAACGCCCCGGCATAGGGAATAAGGTTCATCACCGATGCCACCACGCCCCAGACGCCGGCATTCTTGAAACCAAGAGCGAGGAACGCCAGCCAGGTGAGGACGCCCACCACTATGCTGAGCCCAACTTGCACCATCAGGTACCGTTGGATCTGATCGGTGATCTCGTCCAACGTTTCGATCGTCACCTTCTTCTGGCTCAGCTTCGGCCCGGCTAGCTTGACCATCTTGCGTCGGAAGCTGTTGCCTGAGGACATAAGGAAAAGCGCAGTGAAGAAAATGACCGCGACCTTGCCAAGGAATGAAATGACGCCCAGCGTGCCGGAAAGCAGGTAGCCGCGCACGTCAATAGCGGGCGGCGACTCGCCCGCCGGCTGAGCCGCTTGCTTGCCAAGGTTCGAGGTTGCCCTTGCGCCTTCGGTTGCCGTTCGACCGACAGCAGCACCAGCCGCCGACGCCGCCCCGGACGCAGGATCGGGCGTCGCTGCGGCTGCAGCGAGTTCAACCGCCGCGTTTTGGACTCGGTTGATAGTCGATGTCTTCCCGCGAGCTCGCTGAGACATATCGCGAACCTTGGCGGCAACCGTCGGAACGGTATCGATTAAGGCGTTGGCTTGGTCGCCCAATGCCCAGGTACCCCAGCTAATCAGTGCGAGGATGGCACCGAGCAGGAC
>JANYBE010000110.1 GCA_025360945.1 Rhizobacter sp.
GGCGCGCGGTCTGGTCGCCCGGACGGATGCCCGGAATGAACGCCCCGCTCTTCTTCAGGTTGTCGGCGGTCTCGCGGCTGTTGAAAACCAGTGCCGTGTAGAAGAAGCAGAAGAACACGATCGCCGCGGCGTACAGCATCACGTAGATCGGCTGACCCGGGCGCAGCAGGTCGGCCACGTCCTTGAGCCAGCGGAAGCTGTCGCCGGTGGCGAACCAGCCGACGGCCGTGGCCGGCAGCAGGATGATGCTGGAGGCGAAGATCGGCGGGATCACGCCCGACATGTTCAACTTCAGCGGCAGGTGCGACGATTGCCCGCCATAAACCTTGTTGCCGACCTGGCGCTTCGCGTAGTTCACCAGGATCTTGCGCTGGCCGCGTTCCACGAACACGACCGCGAAGGTCACCGCGAACACCAGCAGCGTGACGAACAGCGCCGCGACGATGCTCATCGAACCCTGGCTCACCAGCGTGCCGAACTGACCCAGCGCGCCAGGCAGGCCGGCGGCGATGCCGCCGAAGATCAGGATCGAGATGCCGTTGCCCAGGCCACGCTCAGTGATCTGCTCGCCCAGCCACATCAGGAACATCGTCCCCGCAACCAGGCTCACCACCGCGGTCATGCGGAAGCCGAAGCCCGGTGAGATCACGAGGCCCGGCGAGCTTTCGAGCGCGGTGGCGATGGCCAACGACTGGAACAGCGCGAGGCCCAAGGTACCGTAGCGCGTGTACTGCGTGATCTTGCGACGACCCGACTCGCCTTCCTTCTTCAGCGCCTCGAGCGTCGGCACCACGTAGGTCATCAACTGCATGATGATCGACGCGGAGATGTACGGCATGATGCCCAACGCGAACACGGTGAAGCGCGACAGCGCGCCGCCGGAGAACATGTTGAACAGGCTCAGGATGCCGCCGGCCTGGCTGTTGAACAGCTGCTTCAGCTGGTCCGGGTCGATGCCGGGCACGGGGATGTGCGCGCCGATCCGGTAGACCACGAGCGCGAGCAGCAGGAACGTCAAGCGGCGACGCAGGTCGCCGAACTTGCCGCTCTTGGCCAGTTGATTCGCGTTGGTTGCCACTGCGTTCCTAGGATTGCGGTTCGAGTACGGGCAGCCTTCAGGCCACCGAGCCGCCGGCTGCTTCGATCGCCGCCTTGGCACCGGCGGTCGCGCCGATGCCTGTGAGCTTCACTGCGGTCGTCAGTTCACCCGACTTGATGACTTTCACGACCTTTGCAAGTTCGCCGACCAGGCCGGCTTGCTTCAGCGTCAGGATGTCGACTTCGGCCGCGCCCAGGCGCTGCAGGTCGGTCAGGTTGATCTCGGCGTTGAACTTCAGCAGCGCAGACTTGAAGCCGCGCTTGGGCAGGCGGCGCTGCAGCGGCATCTGGCCGCCTTCGAAACCGACCTTGTGATAGCCGCCCGAACGCGACTTCTGGCCCTTGTGGCCCCGGCCCGCGGTCTTGCCCAGGCCGGAGCCGATGCCGCGGCCGACACGGCGCTTGGCGTGCTTGGAGCCTTCGCCCGGCTTGATGGTGTTGAGTTCCATGTTCCTGTCCTTCGATCAGTCGATGCTCAGAGCACCTTGACCAGGTACGAGACCTTGTTGATCATGCCGCGCACCGCGGGCGTGTCTTCGAGCGTCGATTCGCTGTTCAGCTTGCGCAGGCCCAGGCCGCGCACGGTCGCACGGTGCGATTCGCGCGTGCCGTTGATGCTGCGCACCAGCTTGATCTTGACGGTGCTCTTGCTTGCTTGTTGGTCAGCCATGATGCTTCTCCGCGGCCGTTCAGCCGAACAGCTCTTCCACCGTCAGCCCGCGCTTCGCAGCGATCTCGGCCGGGGTGCTGGTGTGCTTCAGCGCGTCGAGCGTGGCGCGAACCAGGTTGTACGGGTTCGACGAACCGAGGCTCTTGCAGACGATGTCGGTCACGCCCATCACCTCGAACACGGCGCGCATCGGACCGCCGGCGATGATGCCATCACCCGGCTTGGCCGGCGCCATCAGCACGCGCAACGCGCCATGCTCGCCGATCACCTTGTGCTGGATCGTGCCGTTCTTCAGCGAGACCTTGATCATGTTGCGGCGGGCCGAGTCCATGGCCTTGGTCACGGCGACGGGAACTTCCTTCGCCTTGCCCTTGCCCATGCCGATGCGGCCGTCGCCATCGCCCACGACGGTCAGCGCGGCGAAGCTCAGCGTGCGGCCGCCCTTCACCACCTTGGTGACGCGGTTGACCGCAATCATCTTTTCCTTCAGACCGTCGTCGCGACCTTCGTCCTGAACGCGGGGTTGAAACTTTGCCATCTTGATTCCTTAGAACTGCAGGCCGGCTTCGCGAGCGGCTTCGGCCAGCGCCTTGACGCGGCCGTGGTACGCAAAACCTGCGCGGTCGAAAGCAACTTTGTCGATCCCAGCAGCCTTCGCCTTTTCGGCGATGCGCTTTCCGATGATGGCGGCCGCAGCAACGTTGCCACCCTTGCCTGCGGCGCCGAGTTCCTTGCGGATATCGGCTTCGGCCGTCGACGCACTGGCCAGCACCTTGGCGCCATCATCGGAGATGACGCTGGCGTAGATGTGCAAGTTGGTGCGGTACACGGCGAGACGCGCGACGCGCTGCACGGCGATGCGTGCGCGGGTCTGGCGGGAGCGACGAACGCGCTGATCTTTTTTGTTCAGTGACATGTCATGCGCTCCTTACTTCTTCTTGGTCTCTTTGATGACGACCTTTTCGCCGACATACCGGATGCCCTTGCCCTTGTAGGGCTCGGGCGGGCGGATGGCGCGAACTTCGGCAGCGATCTGGCCCACGACCTGCCGGTCGGAACCGGTGATGACGATTTCGGTCTGAGTTGGGCAAGCCACCTTGATGCCTTCGGGCATGTCCTTGGCCACGGGATGGGAGAAACCGATCTGCAGGTTCAACTTGCTACCGGCGGCGGCGGCACGGAAGCCCACGCCGACCAGCGACAGCTTCTTCTCGAAGCCCTTGCTGACGCCGTTGACCATGTTCGCGACCAGCGCGCGCATCGTGCCCGACATCGCATCGGCCTCGACCGATTCGTTCGCCGGAGCGAACATCAGTTTGCCGCCTTCGTTTTTGATCGTGACCAAGGCGTTTACCGGACGCACCAGCGTGCCGAGCGAGCCCTTGACGCTGATCTGCTCAGCGCCCACCGACACATCCACACCCTTAGGCAGTGGCAGCGGCATTTTTCCTACGCGAGACATTTCGATCTCTCCTTTAGGCGACGTAGCAGAGCACTTCGCCGCCGATACCGGCCTGGCGCGCTTTGCGATCCGTCATCACACCCTTGGGCGTGGTCACGATCGCCACACCCAGACCGTTCTTCACGTTGGGAATGTCGTGGCGGCCCTTGTACACACGCAAGCCCGGACGGCTAACGCGCTCGATGTGCTCGATCACCGGCTTGCCGGCGTAATACTTCAGGGCGATGTCGAGTTGCGGCTTGCCTTCGGCGTCACGCACTGCGAAATTGTCGATGTAGCCTTCGGCCTTCAAGACCTCGGCGATCGCGGTCTTTAGCTTCGACGCCGGCATCACCACACTGACCTTCTGAACCATCTGCGCGTTGCGGATGCGGGTCAGCATGTCGGCGATAGGATCACTCATGCTCATGGATTTATCTCCTGATCAGGTCGGCTGGCTTACCAGCTGGCCTTGACGACGCCAGGGATGTCACCCTTGAACGCCAGTTCGCGAATCTTGTTGCGGCCGAGACCGAACTTGCGGAAGGTGCCACGCGGGCGACCCGTCAGCTCGCAGCGATTGCGCTGGCGCGTCGGGTAGGCATTGCGCGGGAGCTTCTGCAGTTCGAGGCGAGCAGCGTAGCGCTCTTCGTCGGACTTCTTCGCGTCGTTGGCAGTGCCCTTGAGTTCCGCGTACTTCTTCGCGTACTTGGCAACCAGCTGCGTGCGCTTGAGTTCGCGCTGAATGAGGGAGGTCTTGGCCACGTTTCTCGGTCCTTCAGTTCTTGAACGGGAACTTGAACGCGGTCAGAAGCGCCTTGGCCTCTTCGTCGTTCTTCGCCGTCGTCGTGATGCTGATGTTCAGGCCACGCAGCACGTCGATCTTGTCGTAGTCAACTTCGGGGAAGATGATCTGCTCTTTCACGCCGATGTTGTAGTTGCCGCGGCCGTCGAACGCACGACCCGAGATGCCGCGGAAGTCGCGCACGCGGGGCAGCGCGATCGTCACGAAGCGATCCAGGAATTCGTACATCTGCACGCCACGCAGCGTGACCATGCAACCGATGGGCACACCGTCGCGAATCTTGAAGCCCGCGATCGCCTTCTTCGACTTGGTGACCACAGGCTTCTGGCCGGCGATCTTGGTCAGGTCGCTGACGGCGTGGTCCATGACCTTCTTGTCCGACACCGCCTCGCTCACACCCATGTTGAGCGTGATCTTGGTGATGCGCGGCACCTGCATCGGCGACTTGTAGCCGAACTTCTCGATCAATGCGGGCGAGATCGAATCGCGGTAGATCGCTTGAAGGCGAGCCACCTTCGGCGCGGCGGAGCTAGCTTGTTGTTTAGCCATGGAAACCTCTTAGGCCTTGATCTCGTCGCCGCTGGACTTGAAGACGCGAACCTTCTTGCTGTCAGCGAGGATCTTGATGCCAACGCGATCGGCCTTGCCGGTGGTCGCGTTGAAAATGGCAACGTTTGACTGATGGATCGACAAGGTCTTGTCGACGACGCCCCCAGTCGTACCCTTCATCGGGTTGGGCTTGACGTGCTTCTTCACCACGTTGACGCCTTCGACGACGATGCGCTCTTCGTCGACGCGCTGCAATACTGCACCGCGCTTGCCCTTGTCGCGGCCGGTCAAAACGATGACCTGGTCGCCTTTGCGAATCTTGTTCATGGCCTGTCCTGTATCAGCGGCTTAGAGAACTTCAGGTGCCAGCGACACGATCTTCATGAAGCGCTCGGTGCGCAGTTCGCGCGTCACGGGCCCGAAGATGCGCGTGCCGATCGGCTCGAGCTTGGCGTTCAGTAGCACGGCGGCATTTCCGTCGAACTTGACGAGCGAGCCGTCCTGGCGGCGCACGCCTTTGGCGGTGCGAACGACGACGGCACTGTAGACCTCGCCCTTCTTCACCCGGCCACGCGGCGCGGCTTCCTTGATGCTGACCTTGATCACATCGCCAATCGAAGCGTAGCGACGCTTGGAGCCGCCCAGCACCTTGATGCACATGACGGATTTCGCGCCAGTGTTGTCCGCGACGTCGAGCCGCGATTGCATTTGAATCATGTTGTCCTGTCCCCAACTTGACCGCTGATCGGGTGACCCGAGGTAGCAATCAGTCTTGGGCCCGTTCGGGCAAAGAATCGTCAGATCCGAGCCGCACTCTGATCCGCTTGGATCAGAGGCAGTTTCGGCGAAGCTTTAGATTATGCAGCATTTCTGGACGCTGCGTCAATGCTTTCAGGTCAATACTTCCTTGACCTGCTTCAACATCGTGCCGGCGTCGCTGACCTCGAACTTGCCCGGGCCTTCGACGTTGAGTGTCTTCACCACACCGTCCACGACCAGCATCGAGTAGCGATTCGAGCGCAGGCCCATGCCGCGCGAAGTCAAGTCCAGCGTCAGGCCGGTGGCCTTGGCAAAGTCGGCGCTGCCGTCGGCCATCATCCGAACTTTGCCAGCGGTGTGCTGATCACGCCCCCAGGCGCCCATCACGAAGGCATCGTTTACCGAAACGCACCAGATCTCATCGACGCCGACGGCCTTGAGCGCCGCCGCGTTCTCGACATAGCCCGGCACATGCTTGGCCGAGCAAGTCGGCGTGTAGGCACCAGGCAGCGCGAACACCGCAATCTTCTTGCCGGCCGTAGCCTTTTCCAGATCGAAGGTGTTCGGACCGATCGAACAGCCATTGCCTTCGACTTCGACAAATTCGGAAAGGCTGCCTGCGGGCAGCTTGTCGCCAACTTTCAACATGTGCTTCTCCTGAGTCTGTGAAACCAAAAACGGCCGGGCGCCAGAGTATTCCAGCGTTCCGACCGTTCTGTTCGGCGAGGTGGCTTAAACCACGATCGCCTTCTGGACCAGGCGGGTCACGACCCACGACTTGGTCTTCGAGATCGGACGCGTTTCGGCGATCTCAACCACGTCGCCCAGCTTGTACTCGCCCTTTTCGTCGTGGGCGTGGTACTTGCTCGAACGGGCGACGATCTTGCCGTACAGCTCGTGCTTGGTACGACGCTCGATCAACACCGTGATGGTCTTGGAGCGCTTGTCGCTGACGACCTTGCCGACCAGCGTACGGGTGTTCTTCGCCTTGGCTTCGACCGGCGTGGCTGCGGTGGTTTGCTGCTCGCTCATTTCGCGGCCTCTTTCTTCTTTTGCGCCAGGATGGTCTTGGCACGTGCGATGTCGCGGCGCGTGTTGCCCAGCTGCGTGTGATTGCTCAGCTGCTGCGTGGCCTTTTGCATGCGCAGGCCGAAATGGGCCTTCAGCAGGTCGGCGACTTCCTTTTTCAGGCCGTCGACGTCCTTGGTGCGGAGTTCAGATGCTTTCATTCGATGCTCCTCAGGCGCCGACTTGGCGCGCCACGAACGTGCACTTCAGCGGCAGCTTCGCTGCGGCCAGAGTGAACGCTTCGCGGGCCAGCTCTTCGGCGACGCCGTTGATTTCATAGAGCACCTTGCCTGGCTGAATTTCAGCCACGTAGTACTCCGGGTTGCCCTTGCCGTTGCCCATGCGGACTTCGGCCGGCTTTTGCGAGATCGGCTTGTCCGGGAAGATGCGGATCCAGATGCGACCACCGCGCTTGACGTGACGCGAAATCGCACGACGTGCGGCCTCGATCTGGCGCGCCGTCAGACGGCCGCGTTCGGTGGCCTTCAGGCCGAAGTCGCCGAACGACACGTTCGCGCCACGGGTGGCGACGCCGGTGTTGCGGCCCTTTTGTTCCTTGCGGTATTTTCTGCGTGCAGGTTGCAGCATTCTTATTCTCCTTTGGCGTCAGGCGCCGGCGCCTTGCGCACACGCTTGACGGCCGTCTTCGGCGTATCGCCGGCTGGCGCTGCGGCCTGAACCACAGCAGCAGCGCCAGCGTCGGCCGGGCGATCCTGGCGCGGTGCGCCACGATCGAAACCACCACCACC
>JANYBE010000121.1 GCA_025360945.1 Rhizobacter sp.
TGCTGCTGTCGCTGTTCGGCTGGGTTGGCCTGTCGGACTACACGCGCGCCGAGTTCCTGCGCAACCGCTCGCTTGAGTTCGTCAAGTCCGCACGCGCACTGGGCCTGTCGAACTGGCAGATCATCTGGCGCCACGTGCTGCCAAATTCACTGACGCCGGCGATCACGTTCCTGCCGTTTCGCATGAGCGCGGCGGTGCTGAGCCTGGTCGCGCTCGACTTCCTGGGCCTGGGCGTACCGCCCGACGTGCCCTCGCTAGGCGAGCTGGTGCTGCAGGGTAAGGCCAACCTCGACGCCTGGTGGATCATCTTTCCGACCTTCGCGCTGCTGGTGGTGATGATGCTGCTGCTGACCTTCATCGGCGACGCGCTGCGCGACGCCTTCGACACGCGCAAATCATGAGCACGTCGAACCTCCTAGAAGTCGAGCACCTGACGGTGCGCTTCGACACGAGCACCGTCGTCAACGACGTGTCCTTCAATATCGCGCCGGGCGAAAAGTTCGCGCTCGTCGGCGAATCGGGTTCGGGCAAGTCGATCAGTGCGTTGTCGGTACTGCGGCTGGTCGATGCGGCCGTCACGACCGGTTCGATCCGCTTCGAGGGCGCCGACCTGCTGAAAAAATCGGAGCGCGCGATGCGCGGCATACGCGGCGCCGATATCGCGATGATCTTCCAGGAGCCGATGACGGCGCTGAACCCGCTGTACACCATCGGCAACCAGATCGGCGAGGTGCTGGAGCTGCACGAGGGCCTGCGCAGGAACCAGGCGCGAGCGCGCGCGATCGAGCTGCTTGCCCGCACCGGCATCCCCGAACCCGAGCGCCGCATCGATGCCTTCCCGCACCAGCTTTCGGGCGGTCAGCGCCAGCGCGCAATGATCGCGATGGCGCTCGCGTGTCACCCCAAGCTGCTGATCTGCGACGAGCCGACGACGGCGCTTGACGTAACCATCCAGGCCCAGATCCTCGCGCTGCTCGACGAGCTGCAGGCTGAGATGGGCATGGCGCTGCTGTTCATCACGCACGATCTGAACCTGGTGCGCCGCTTCACGCACCGCGTCGGTGTGATGGAGCGCGGCGTGCTGGTCGAGTTGGGTACCACCGAGACCGTGTTCGCGAATCCGCAGCACGCGTACACGCGCAAGCTACTCGCGAGCCGGCCGCGGCGCGTGGTGCAGCCACTCGCCAGCGATGCGCCGATTCTGGTCGCCGGTGAGGATATCGGCGTCACGTTCACAATGCCGCAAGGTTGGTTCGGCAAGCGCCATTTCGAGGCGGTGCGCCACGCGACGCTGCAACTGCGGCGCGGCGAGACGCTGGGCATCGTTGGCGAATCCGGCTCGGGCAAGACGACGCTGGGTATGGCGCTGCTGGCGCTGCAGCCGATCTCGGGTGGCAGCGTCGCGCTCGCCGGCCAGCGCATCGACAACGCCGATCGTCCGGTGCTGCGGGCGATGCGCAAGCGCATGCAGGTGGTGTTCCAGGACCCGTTCGCATCGCTGAGCCCGCGCATGACGGTCGGCCAGATCGTGGGCGAAGGGCTGGCGCTGCACCGGTCCGAGCTGTCGCCCGCCGAACGCGAGCGCATGGTGCTGGAGATGCTCGACGAAGTCGGCCTGAGCGCCGCGCACGGCGTTGGCAACGTGCTGCAACGCTATCCGCACGAGTTCTCCGGCGGGCAACGCCAGCGCATCGCGATCGCGCGCGCGGTGGTGCTTCGGCCCGAGGTGCTGGTGCTGGACGAACCGACCTCGGCGCTCGATGTCTCGGTGCAGCAGCAGGTGCTGGCCTTGCTCGCCGAGCTGCAACGCCACTACGGCATGAGCTATGTGTTCATCAGTCACGACCTTGCAGTCGTGCGCGCGATGTCGCACCGCGTGATGGTGATGAAGAGCGGCGATGTGGTCGAGGAAGGCGAGGCGCTCGCGCTGTTCGATGCGCCGCGCCAGGACTACACGAAGGCGCTGCTCGCGGCAGCGCATCTGGCCTAGGTCAGGCCTAAGTCCAATACTGTTTAGATAATCAGAACCGGTGTCGGTTGATGTCGCAAGTGCAGTGGCTCACCGCGGCGGCGAACGTTGTAGTTGCTCATCTTGCGTTTGACGCCGCGAGGGTTCAGGCGCCCGCGGCTGCTGACGCAGCGCC
>JANYBE010000147.1 GCA_025360945.1 Rhizobacter sp.
TAGCGAGCAGACGCTTCAACGCCGGGTTCTCCGAAAGCGGCGCATCCATCAGCGCCACGAAGGCCTTGTACTGCTTGGCATTCACCGTGAACAGCGTTTGGTCGAGCAGCACCTGCTCGGCCTTCTCGCGCGACGCTTCGAGCATGAAGTCGGTGCGGCTCTTGCCTTGCAAACGCGCGGCGCGGTCGATCAATTCCCGCTGAGCGGGAGGGGTGCGCAGATTGATGACAGCGGAAGAAGTGGTTGAGCTCATTTCGCTATTCTAGCGCGTGTGTGCACATTGTGCATACGTCCGAAACGCAACCCGATCATCGCGCCACGCGTTGGCGCCTGCGCGGCTCGATCGCCGCCTGAAGGACTTCCAGCGCGTGACGCTTCTCGGGTATGTAGTCGTGCCCGTCATAGTGCCGCGCCTGCACGCCAATGAGGCCGTGCGATTGGAGGTGTCCCCGAATCTCGCGGCTGATTGCGTTTGCGGCCAGCAAGGTCTCGACACCAGACCGGATGCGCTTGAGCTGAAAGCCCTCGATCGCGTCACCGACCGCGTCGTGTGCCCATCCCGTCACTGTCGTCGCCTCGATGGGGCGCCGCTACAAAGGACCCTCTGGAATGAGGCGTTGGGTGGGGCTAGGCGTCGTTGCCGACAACCTCATCAACATCGCTCGCGCGATGCAGTCGCCAGCCTCCCGCTGACTGGCATCTTCGTCCTTCTCGAACCCCCGGAAAGTAAACTGCGCCGCCCCTCGCAGAGGAGGACGAACACGGCTTTGAGCCGCCAACGTGGCTCGTCGCAGTCAGAGCAGCCTCAGCATTTTTGCGCCGCAAAGTAGCAAACCGAAGTGCCTCCGACGTTGCGCGCAATCGCCCGAGTGTCCAGCGCAAGTAGTCAGCGTGCGTCTGCTGCGGCCCGCCCGCTGCGACCTCGCTTCGGCGATGGCCGTCGTCTGCAGGAAGTTGTCAGTGAGCTTTCCCCGAATCTGGCTGGTCGCCCCTCGAATCATGGTGAACCGGCAAGAAATCAAGGCGCTTCTGGCGACAGGCGCGCCGTTCCAGACCAGGATGGCGTCACTTCGAATGCTCGCGATGTTCTTCGTCCGTTGGCTGCTCACCCACGCGGACGAGTCCAACGCCTGGATCATGACAGCCATTGGATCCGCGCCCACGCTCACAACTGAGCACAAGGCAAATTGGAGTCGACGGCATTTGAGCTCGAGGTGGCTATTAGGAAATTCGCTTCGGGCGCGGAGTTCACCATTGTCGCAAGCTGTGCGACGTTCCTGTTGAACTCGGCCATACCGGCAAGCAGCGTGTTCAGAAAGCAAGGAAGTGCCAGTACGATGCTGCGGTAAGCGCACTTCAGCGGCGTTTGGCACGTCGCGCAAGCATGTGCTTCCTCCGAAGACAAGTCTGGAGCTTGAGCATGGCCACGAGCGGGTCCGGTCGTCCATTGATCTTTCGGCGCGGCGGCGACCGAAGACCTTCCGTATCGCTCGGACCGGCGGTGCCGGATGAATACAGCCGCGCCGCGTTCCACGAGCTGATCCACGGCGAGACCGGTGGCGATCCGTGGCGGCTATTCTGGCGCGCGCGCTCGCAGATGGCGCTCGACGAATTCGAGGCGATCCCGCTGCTCGACGAAGCCCACGCGGCGTTTGAGGGCGAAGCGAACGTGGTCGGCTGCGGACTCTGTGCGCGCACCGCGCTGATGGCGCTGAACTTCGGCTCGGCGACTAGCGCAGGCTTGCGAGTCTGGGCCGGCCGCATGAGCGCCACCGAGCTCGAGGCGGGTCATCTCGAGGCGCTTGACGCATCGACGCGCGCTTGGTGGATGGCGGGCGAGCTGGCCCGGGTTTTCGCAGAGGCGGCGACGGCGTATCTGGCGCCAAGGACGTTGGCGATACGCGATGCGCTCGTCGACCTGGCCTTCGGATCCGGGCAGTCGCTCGACAGCGACGCGAGCCTGGCCGCCGCCATGGCGCTGCTGGAGTATGCTGAGTTCGAGGACGACGAGGCGCTCTTCGATCGCGTGCTTTCGGGGATCGGCCCGGAGCTGCAGCGCGGGCACGGCAGCCCCTTGTTTCGCGGGCGGGTGTGGCATTGCATCCATCGCTGCGCGTTCTCGATCGGTCCGACGCGACGCCGCGACAAGTCACGCGTCGATGTCTCGGCTGCAGAGGAAGAAGCCCTGGCGATCGCCACTCGAAATTCGTTGCCGCATCTCGAAGCCACCGTCCTCGCGGTGCGTGGCTTCTACGCCAACCTGCGGCTCGACGACAAGCTGGCGCTCGAAGCCTGCGAGCGACTCGGCCAGATCACCGATTTCCGCCGGCCCAACGCCGCCGCTTGGTATTACTTTCTTCGCGCGCAGGCCTGCGCGCGCGCCGAGTCCGCCACCCAAGCACTGCTCTTCATCTCGCAGGCGGCCGAGGCGTCTGCACGTGCCGAGAGCTCGCCAGCCATCCAGCAGACGTTTCTTCTCGGCCACGCGGGCATGTTGGCGCAGCTTGGCCACTGGGACCGCGCCGAGCAGATCTACACCGAGCTGCTGGCGCACCAGTCGGGCCGCGATCGCGACGTCGTCGAATGCCGGCGTGACCTCGTGGGCGCGCTACGCGCCGAGGTCGAGAACCCGGCCGCTTTCCCGGCGCTGCGACGCAGCCTTCTCGAGCGCGCCGCGGCGTTGCGGTGGGCCACGTTCTATCTAGCGACGCCACGGAAGACCGCAGATTTCCTCGCCGATGCGTTGATCGCCGGCGACGTTCCTGACTTTATCGCCGAGGTCGTGCGCAAGCGCCAGCTGCCGGCCCGGCATCGCTATCCGCGAACATGGCCGTGGCGGCTACAGATCGAGGCGCTCGGCACGTTCAAGGTCGCCGTCGATGGCGTGCCGATCGGCTTCGGCGCGCGACCGCAAAAAAGCCGCTCGACCTCCTCAAGCTGCTCGTCGCACAGGGGCCGGCGCCCGGCGCCGCGACGCCGATCGTCGACGCACTCTGGCCGGAGGCCGACGGCGCGAACGCCAAGAGCTCGTTCGACATGGCCCTGCTTCGCCTGCGCAAGCTACTCGGGCGCGACGACTTGATCCGGCTGGAGGCCGGACACCTGGGACTCGATCGCGAACAGGTTTGGGTCGACGCCTGGAACTTCGCCGAAGACAGGAGCGCGACCTACGGCGGCCATCTCTTCGGGAACGATCCCGACGAGAGCTGGCACGCCGCGCCGCGCCGGCGCTTGCGCGATCTTTACATCCACCGCGTTGAGGAGGAGGGCGGGCGGCTGGAGCGCGACAACGAAGCTCGCCGGGCGCTCGCCCTCTACGAGGTCGCACTCGCGCACGACCCGCTGGCCGAGCCGATGGCGCGCGGCGCGATGCGATGCTGGATTGCACTCGGCGAACCCGCGCAGGCGCTGCGCGCCTACGAGCGGTGTCGCGAGCGGCTGTCGTTGGAACTCGGCGCCGCGCCAGCGCCAGCGACACTGCAGCTCGTGTACAGCATCCGGGCGGCCTGACGCGTCTTCATTTCGAATTCGGATCGCGCGGTGAGCGCTCCGGTTAGCGAGCCGTGAGTGCGCGGTTTCCAGAATGCCTTTCGCCGCTGCACGGTGCGCGGCAGAAAGGTTCCCATGACTGCCATCCAGCGTCCGGCTCCGCATCTCGTCCCGACGATCAGCGCGTCGGCCCGGAGTCGATCGACGATCGCCGCGGCGCTCCTCGGCGCCTCTTTGCTCTCCCTCGCCGGCTGCTGGGGGGACGGCGACGGCGCCACGGCCGGGGCCGCCACCTATAGTGTCGGCGGGAGCGTGAGCGGTCTCGGCACGAACGGTCTGGTCCTTGGCGACGGCAGCGAGACCACGAGCATCCCCGCCAGTACGACGAGCTTTACATTCCCGATGGCGCTCGCCAGCGGAGCAAGCTTTGCGGTGACGGTGAACGCGCAGCCCGCCAACGCGACATGCGTCGTCAGCGGCGGCAGCGGTATCGTCGGGAACGCGTCCGTCGACAACATCTCTGTCACGTGCCAACCAACCGGATTCACCGTCGGCGGTTCAGTGACCGGCCTGACCCGTGCCGGCCTCGTGCTCGCTAACGGCACCGACACTGTCGCCATCGCCTCGGGCGCGACCGGGTTCACGCTACCCACCGCCGTTGGCAGCGGTGTGACCTATGCGGTAACCGTGCTCAGCCAGCCGACCGGCGAGCATTGCAGTCTGAGCCGTTCGGCCGGCACCGTCGGCGCGGCGAACGTCGGCGATGTCGCTGTCGTCTGTGCGGTCGCCTCGCATTCGCTTGGCGGCACGATCAGTGGCCTGCCGTCGGCCGGCTTGGTGCTGGCGAACGGTTCGGACACGGTGAGCCCGCCGGCCGGTGCGCTCTCGTTCGTCTTTCCGACGCAGGTGGCAGAGGGCGGCGCTTACGCCGTCGGCGTGCGCAGCCAGCCGACTGACGCGACCTGCAGCGTCGGTAGCGCGACCGGTACGATGGGCACAGCCGACATCGCCTCCGTGCAGGTGACTTGCGCGGCCAACGCGTACCATGTGGGAGGCACGATCTCCGGCCTCACCGCCTCGGGGCTGATCCTGGCCAACGGCAGCGACACGGTGAGCCCCGCTGCCAACGTGACGACCTTCGCGTTCGGCGGCACGGTGGCATTCGGCGGGAGCTACAGTGTCGCCGTGCTGCAGCAGCCCGCCGGCCTCAACTGCAGCGTGGCCGGAACGTACCCGGCGGCCATCAGCGCGGGTGACGTCACCGACATCGCCGTAACCTGCGCGCCGGCGAGCGGGCTCGCCATCGTCGCCGGCCAGGCGAGCTGCCCCAACTCAGGGCCTTATCCGGACGGCCCCGCTGCAAGCGCCCTGCTCCCCGGCGTAGTCGCGATCGTCTCCGATGCGTCGGGCAATCTGTTCTTCGGCGGCGACGCCGCCGTGCGCGAGCTCTCGTCGGCCGGCGTCGTGACGACTATCGCCGGCGCGCTCGGCTCGGCGGGGGCGGTGGACGGCTCAGGCTCGGCGGCGCGCTTCGCGCAGCCGTATGGGATCGTCGTCGACCACGCCAGCAACCTGCTCGCGACCGACGGCACGCGCATCCGTCGGGTCACCCCGGCGGGCGTCGTCACGACTCTGGCCGGCAGCCTCACCTTGGGCGGCTATGTCGACGCGACGGGCTCGGCGGCTCGCTTCTCGTCCGCGTACGGAACCGCGCTCGACAGTGGCGGCAATCTCTACGTCGCCGACGCCGTGAACAATGCGATCCGCAAGATCACGCCGGCGGGCGTCGTCTCGACCGTCGCCGGCAACGGGAGCGCGGACTTCGTAGACGGCACGGGCTCGGCGGCTCGGTTCAACTTGCCGATCGACGTCGCCCTCGACAGTGCGGGCAATCTCTACGTTTCCGACACCGGCAACCACGCGGTGCGCAAGATCACGCCGGCCGGTGTAGTCAGCACCCTCGCCGGCGGCGGTCCAACGCTGTCCGGCTTCGTCGACGGCGTCGGTGCGGCGGCGCGCCTGCGCACGCCCGAGCGCCTCGCGCTCGGTACGGGCGGCCAACTTTACGTGTCGGACCAGTCGTTCAGCGGCGCGTCGTACGCCAACGGCGAGGCGGTACGCGTGATCGACACGGCCACCGGCAGCGTCACGACGCTCGCCGTGCAGTCGGGCTTCGCGGCGAGCCATCCGGGGCCGATTCCGACGAGCGCGAGCGTCGTGCTGCCTTACGGCACGATACTCGGTGGCATCGGCACCAACGCGCAAGGGCAGCTATTCCTCGGGATCGGATGCTCCGTGCAGCGCGTCGGTCCGTGACTCGGGTCGCGCAACAGCTAGGTTGGTACCCCGGATTAGTTCGCCGCCGTCGCATCGAGGGAGCCAACGAGGCCTGGCCACAGAGTCGGGCTCACCTCGGCTTCGCAGGTTCTTCGGCACGACCGTCTCTTGTCCGTCCGCATCACTCTTTTCTTGACTCTCGTTCCTGACCCCGTCACTTTGGCCGATTGGAGGGCCGGGCGGGATCGCAGGACGAGCAGGGGAGCGACCGGCGGAACTAGCGTGCCGCCGTGGTTCGAGCGCCGCCTCGCGGTGGGCGCTTTCACTGCGCGTCTCTAGGAGTGTCGGTCTTGCCGACCTATCCCGAGCGGGCCAAGGCTGTGACAATTGCGCCAGTTTGAACAGACACCGACTGCATGAGCCGATTCATTGCTGTAGATCGAGACACCGCCTACTTGCTGCCGCCGTCGGTGGATGAATGGCTGCCACAGGATCACCTGGCCCGGTTTGTAGTGGAGGTGATCGACCAGTTGGAGCTGAGCGAGTTGACTCGCCAATACGCGGGCCGAGGCAGCGATGCGTACCACCCTGCGATGCTGCTGGGATTGCTGGTGTACGGCTACGCCACTGGGGTGCACTCCAGCCGCAAGATCGAGCGAGCCTGCCACGACTCGGTGGCGTTTCGCTTCATTGCTGCGAACACCCATCCCGACCACGACAGCATTGCCACGTTTCGGCGCCGCTTCTTGAAGCAGATCGAATCGCTGTTCGTGCAGGTGCAGGTGCTGGTGCTGGCGCGCGAGATGAAGTGCCTGAAGCTGGGCAACATCTCGCTGGACGGCACGAAGATCGCGGCCAATGCGAGCAAGCACCGGGCGCTGTCCTGGGAGCATGCCAACAAGATCGAAGCGCAGCTGCGCGAAGAGGTGCAGTTGCTGTTGAAGCTGGCCGAGCAAAGCGACACTCGCCCGGTCAATGATGGGCTGGACGTGCCGGCGGAGATTGCACGGCGCGAGAAGCGCCTGAGGGCCATCGCGCAGGCCAAGACCAAGATTGAAGAGCGTGCGCGGGAGCGGCACGGCGTGGAGCAGCAGGAGTTCGAGGCCAAGAGCGCCAAGCGCGATGCCCAGCGCAAGGCGGGCAAGAAGCCGCGTGGGCCGGACCCGCAGCCCCCGTCGAGCGGTCCGAAAGCCAAGCGGGTGCGGCGAACTTTCCGATCGCCTATCGCCGCGCCGCCGAATCGCTGGGCCTGACGCGGATGCAGACGTTCACACAGATCGTGATGCCGGGCGCACTGCTGCAAATTTTCACGGGGCTCAAGGTCGCGCTGGCACTGTCGTGGGCGGTCGTCGTTGCTGCGGAACTGGTCGGCGCGCAGAGTGGCCTCGGCTTCATGATCTCGGATGCCGCGCTGCTGTTCCGCATTCCCGTCGTCTACATCGGTGTTGCGCTGATTGGCGTCATCGGGTTGCTGCTCAACTTAATGCTGAACTTCGTCGAAACACGGCTCGTGCACTGGAAGGGCCGCTGAATGCGCCCCACACGATCCGATCCGACGTTGACCCGTCCCCAGCAGGAATAGCAGATGAACATCAGACACATCGCCGCATCGACGTTCTTTGCCGCCTCGCTCGCCTCAATGGCTTCGGGGAGCGCTGTCGCGCAAGGTGCGCCGCTCGATTTTCTGAGCCGGTGCCGATGGGCGCCATTCAGGGCGCGATCGATCCGACCTACCTGAAGCAGTTCGTCGAACGCACTGGCAAAGTGGTTCGAACCCGATCCCCTTTTTTTCACCCCGAAGGAAGACCATGAGCAAGACCTTCACGAAACGTCTGGGCATTCTGCGCAAGCGCGAAGACATGACCCACGAGCAGTTTGTCAGCCACTGGATGGGCACCCACGCGGCGCTGTGCATGGAGCTGCCGAACATGCGCCGCTATTCGGTGAACCTCGTCGACCGCGAGCGTTTTCCGAAATTCGGCTACGACGGCTTTTCTGAGTTATGGTTCGACAACGAGAAAGACATGATGGCGTCGTTCGCCAGCCCTGAAGGCAAGACGCTGCTTGCCGACCTGCCGAACTTCACCAGCGTCATCGACCCGATCATCTCGGTCGAGACGCAGATGCTCTGGCCCTGAAGGAACGACATGCAGCGCAAGATCGGCATGGTGGGCATCGGGATGATGGGCCACGGCATCGCCAGCAATTTGCTCAAGCACGGTCACGCGGTGACGCTTTTCGAGCATACGGGCAACCAGCCTGTAGACGACCTCAAGTCCCGCGGCGCAGCGAGCGCCGGCAGTCTGAAAGAGCTTGCGGCGCGCTCCGAGTTCGTGATCTTGGTCCTGACCGGGTCGCCCCAGGTGGAAGCGGTGCTTGTTGGTGCGGGTGGCGTATTGGAAGGCTTGCAGGCCGGCAGCGTGGTCATCGACTGCTCGACCGCAATCCCGTCGTCCACCGTGCGCATGGCGCAAGCGGTACAGGCGGCAGGCAGCCGCTACCTCGACACCCCCATGACCCGCACGCCGAAGGAAGCCGCCGAGGGCCGCCTCAACCTGCTCGTCGGCGGCGATACCGAGGTGTTGCAGGCGTGCCGCGCGGTGCTGGAGTGCTTCGCCGAGAACATCACGCACGTCGGTCCAACCGGCGCGGGCCACAGCATGAAGCTGCTGCACAACTACGTCTCGCTCGGCATGGTGACGCTGCTGGCCGAGGCGGGGGCTTGTGCCTTGCGCAACGGCGTTGCTCCGGAGGCTTTCGTCGACGTGCTCGCCAAGGGCGGTGGTGGAGGCATCGCGCTGGAGCGCATCAAACCCTACCTGCTTGCGGAGGATCCGTCGGGTTTGCGCTTCTCGATCGCCAATGCGTTCAAGGACCTTGGCTACTACAACGCGATGGCAATCGATGCCGGGTCGCCGAAGCATCTCGCCGCGGCAGTGTTGTCGACACTGCAGAGTGCGGTCGAGCAGGGCAAGGGCGACGCGTTCGTGCCGGAGCTTGTCTCGATTCTCGGCGGCGCGCCATGAGCCTCGTCCGCAATCGGAAGATGACCAGATCGAGTCCTCTGAGGTGACCCCATGCATGTCCCGGCAACTTTCGAACAATTCCGGCAGGACGCGCTCGCACAAGGCTGCAGCGAGGTCCTGGTCCGCGAATGGCCCGCCGAGACCGTGGTCGCCGAGCATGCCCACCTGTTCAGTGCACGTGCACTCGTCGTGAAGGGTGAGATGTGGCTGCGCATCGACAGTGCGATGGAGCGCCATCTACGCGTCGGCGACACCTTCGAGGTCGGATGTCACCGGCGCCATACAGAGCGTTACGGGCCGGAAGGTGCGACCCCGTGGGTCGGGCGCTCCCGTTGAGGCTGGCGGCGCAGCGCAAGAAGAGTCTTTTGAAGATCCCATCGTTCGCCGCATGGGTGTCGGGCTGCATGCTTGACAGCTGCGCCTCCCTTTGCGCGCTTGCCACGCGCGAGTCGTAGATGAGTGATCAAGGCCGGTCAATCGCTAGGACGAACGCGGATGCAGCGCTGCGTCGCGTGCTGTACGGCACCGACGAAGAAATTGCCGATAGCAGGCCGCTGTACGCGGGCCCGCTCGCCCTCACCCTGCGCGGTGCGAAGCTCTGGAACATCTGCAGCGCCGATGCCGAGATATGGCATGGCGTCGCCTTCCTGTTTCGCGACGCCGACTGGGTAACACCGGAGCCGATCGTTGAGCACATCGAGTCGAGGCTCACCGAAATAGCGTTCGACGTGCGCATCGCCGGACGCTTCGCCGTCGATCCGCCGATCGACTTCACGCTGCACCTAGAGGGCGACTCGACCGGACGCATTGCCGTCACTGGCGAAGCGACCCCTCGTGCCGACGTTTGGGCGAGCCGCATTGGCCTGTGCTTGATGCACCCGATGTCGGCATGCGGCGCGAAGGTCGAGGTCGAGCACACTGACGGCCGCACCAGCCGCTCGACGTTCCCGACGCTGATTCCGGCATGGCCGCCGTTCATGCTGATCCGCGCGCTGCGTCACGAGTACGCGCCGGGCTGCTGGGCGCGCAGCGCGTTCGAAGGCGATGCGTTCGAGCTCGAGGACCAGCGCAACAACTCCGACGCGTCGTTCAAGACATACAGCCGCTCGAACCTGATGCCGCGACCGTACCGGCTGCGCGCGGGCGTGCCGCTCCGGCAGTCGGTCGAGTTACGAGTGGAGACTAGGTTCGACGCCACACCTGGGGCGGCGATCGCCAATGTGCGAAGTGGGAACTCATCAACGGCGCGCGGGCTGACACGCCGGGCAGCTTGTGAAGTGGCAACGGTTCGCGTCATTGTCGGAACGACAGACTGCGGCGTTATGCCGACGCTCGGCATCGAGATCGTGCCGAGCGATGCGAGGGCGAGCGATGCAGCCCAAGCGGCGCTGCGCGCGCTGCAACCGGCGCATCTCCACCTTGCGGTCGATGCGAGCGCCGACGCGATCGATTGGCGCGGCGTAAGGGAGCTGTTGGCAACCGCGAATGCCGAGTTGAGGCTCGATATTGCTGTCGACGCTACCGATCCCGCTGCGTTGCATTCGCTCGGCAACAGCCTGCACGCCGCGGGTGTTGCACCGTCGCGCGTCGCCGTCTTTCCGAGCGAGGCGCGGTGCCTGGGCGCAGCCCGAGACGCCTTTCCCGGCGTGCTGGTCGGCGGCGGGACGCCTGACTTCTTCGTCCAGCTCAACCGGATCGAACGGCTCGGGGCATGCGATTTCCTGAGCTTCACCACGTCGCCGGTCGTCCACGGAGCCGACGACGAGTCGGTGATGCTCACCCTGCAAAGCCTGCCGTCGATGATCGAGACGCTGCGAGCCGCGCATCCGAGCGCGCGGTTCGCCGTCGGCCCCAGCGTTATCGGCGCGCGCCGGAGCCCGCTGGGGAAGCAGCCCGTCACCGACGGCCTGCATCGCGTCGCGCTGGCACGCAGCGACCCGCGCTGTCGCGGCCTCTTTGGCGCGGCCTGGGTGCTCGGCTATGTCGCGCAGTTCGCGCGCACCGGCGTCGATGCGCTGACACTGATGAGCCTGACCGGCGATTCCGGCGTCGTGGCGAACGATGTCAGTGCCGTTGCCATGCGGCACCCTGTCTATTGGATGCTTCAGCGCCTGTGCGGACCGGCCCGCATCGGCGAGCTTGCAACCTCCGAACCCGCGGGCATCGCGGCCATCATGCTGCGTCGTGCCAACGAGTCGGAGCTGCTGTTCGCGAATCTGATCGGCGGCACGGTCGAGGTCGAGGTCGACGGGTGGGGGCAAGGGTCCGCATGCGCGGTCCTCGATGCGGATGCATGTCGAAGCGCTGGATTGGCGACCGACGCCTGGACGGCGGCGAGACGACCATTCCTCGAGATGCGGCTCCGGCTCCGGCCGTATGCGGTCGCCAGCATCATCGGCTGACCGCCGTTCGCCGCGCGTGGACCCAGGGCCGAGCAAGCGGTGCCGACTGCAGGCATCGACGTACCAGCAGCTGAACTTTTCGAATGAGGGGTGAGGCGGGTCCGATCGGCGTTACGTCGATACCGGGACCCCCGATGGGAGCTCGGACCGCTCGGAGCTGACTTGTGCTGGTTTGAGCGTTTGATTTTCGTCGGCAGCACAATAGCATCCAATGATCGAGTTTCTCGCCCGTGCCTTCGGCCCCTGGGTCAAGCACGTCAACAAGCTGACCCTCCGCGGGGACGTGATCGCCGGCATCCTCGGCGCATTGCTGGTGCTGCCGCAGGGTTTCGCTTTCGCCTCGCTGGCCGGCCTGCCGCCCGAATACGGCCTGTATACAGCGATCGTGCCGTGCATCGTCGCGGCGCTGTTCGGCTCGAGTTGGCATGTCGTCTCAGGGCCGACGAACGCGAACTCGCTCGCGCTGTTCGCCACGCTCGCGCCGCTCGCGGCGGTAGGCTCGCCGGCCTACATCCAGCTCGCACTGGCCGTGACGGTGCTGGTCGGCGTGATGCAGTGGCTGATCGGCGCGCTGCGGCTCGGCTCGATCGCGAACTTCATCTCGCCGAGCGCGCTGCGCGGCTTCATGAGCGGAGCCGCGGCACTGATCGCGCTGCATTCGCTGAGCGATCTGTTCGGCCTGGCGGCGCCCGACAAGCACGGCACCGGCGCGCTGCTGCTGAATCTTGCCGAGCGCGTGCGTGCAACCAATCTGGCAGCCTTGATGGTGGGCGGCTGGACGCTCGTTGTCGTGCTGCTACTCAGGCGCAAAGCGCCGCGGCTTCCGGTGATGCTGATCGGGCTGGCGGCCGGCACCGCGCTCGCGATCGAGCTCAACAGTGCGACGCCGTGGCCGAGCTGGGGCGCGGTCGCCGTGGTCGGCAGCATCCCGGCTATCTGGCCGCGCTTCCACTGGCCGGCGGTTGCATTTCAGAGCCTTCCCGATCTGCTGTCGATCGCGTTCGCGCTAACGATCGTCGCGCTCGGCCAGTCGATCTCGATCGCGAAAGCAGTCGCGGCGCGCTCCGGCCAGGCCATTGATGCCAATCGCGAGTTCCGTGGTCAGGGCCTATCGAACATCGTCGGAGGCTTCTTCTCGTCGTACGTGTCCTGCGGCTCGCTGAACCGCTCGCTGCCCAACCTCGAGGCCGGTGCGCGCACGCCGCTGGCGGCCATCTTCGCGTCGATCTGGCTGCTGCTGCTGCTCGCGTTCACTTCGAAGCTGCTGGCGTTGATCCCTCTGCCGGCGATCGCGGCACTTCTCCTGGTGGTGGCGTGGTCGCTGTTCGACATTCCCGGTTGGCGCACCCTGTTTCGCCACAGCCGGGCCGACTTCGCGATCGCCGCAGTCACCGCAGTGGCCACGGTGACGATCCGCCTCGAGATGGCGATCCTGCTCGGAACGATCCTGTCGCTGGTCACTTACCTGCATCGCACCTCGCGCCCGTACATGCGCGTGATGGGTTTCGACAACGCGGAGCACGAGCGGCCATTCGTCGTGCGCGCGGACGTGCCCACGCCGCTGCCCGAGTGCCCGCAGCTGAAGATGATCCGCATGGAAGGGGAGGTCTACTTCGGCGCGGTGCAGCACGTGGCCGACAACCTTCGCGAGCTGCGCGCAACGCCCGATGCTCCCAAGCATCTGCTGGTGATGGCCAAGAGCATGAACTTCATCGACTTGCTGGCCGCTGAGCTGTGGCGGGACGAACTGCGCGTGCGCCGCGCCGAGGGCGGCGACCTGTACTTCCACCGTCCGCGCCCGTCAGTGCTAGAGCTCTGGAACCGCGTCGGCTACACGCCTGAACTCGGCCGTGACCACATTTTCGGGACCAAGCGCATCGCGATCGCAACGATCTTTGCCAAGCTCGACCGCGGCAAGTGCGCCCGCTGTACTGCCCGCGTCTTCGAGGAGTGCAAGAGCCTGCCGCCCCGCGTCGCGTGAGGCTTCGGAGGGCGGCCGAACGGCCAAGGCCGCACTCCGGGCGGGTCAGCGCGCCGTGGCGTGGACCGGCGCGACCGAGCTGGCAGGCCTCGGCCGGGGTTCGGTGAATTGCCTGGCTTGCCCGGTGTGCGAGGCCGACGCATTGCCGCATCAAGAATGCTACACGTGCTGACCTGTTGCCTCACGTAATTTGCTACCCGTTGGATTGTCCAGCGGGAGCACAACGTGACGAGGCAAATCAGCATGACGACACGCAAGGAGTTGGTCGAGGCGCT
>JANYBE010000486.1 GCA_025360945.1 Rhizobacter sp.
CTGAGCTCCCGCAAGAAAGATTGCACCAACATGGCAGCCTCTTGAACATGCGCCCACGGCGTTCCATCGCCCGGGTCAAGGTCCAAGATGAGCCGATCAGGTGTGTCGATCTTCCTCTCGATGGAGTTCCAGGTATGGAACTCGATGACGTTCATCTGTGCGGCGCCAGCAAGTGCTTGGGCACTGCCAACCTCGAGCAGCGCATCGTGCCCCGGCCAGAGCGCAACGTTCATGTCTCTCAGGCCCGGAATGGCTGTACGTTCGCTGTGCTTCTGAAAGAACAGCTGACCATCAACACCGGTCGGACCGCGGACGAGCGAACAAGGCCTTCCTATCAGGTGCGGCAGCATTGCCTCGGCCACGGACTCGTAATAGCGGACGAGATCGAGTTTGGTGAGCCCGGTGCTTGGATCGATGACACGGTCTCCATGGGTGATCTTCACCCCCGTTGCGATGGCTCGATCAACTCGCTGCAAAGGCACACCAACCTGCGCCTGCACGGTCTCGCGGCGGACGTCCTTGGGGGCCTTGTCAGTGCGCAGCGCGACATAGGTCGCATGCCGGATGTGACCGTCAGGCGTCATGTCGGCGAATTGCACTTCGGCCACCAGACGCGGCTTCACCCATCGCTCGCTGCCCGCCGCCCGACGTGACCAGCGCCCCGGCTTCGTCGAACCCGCCTCGAATGGGGACTTGTCGACTTCGAGTTTGGAGAGCTTCATTTTCAGTTCGGCAGCTTCTACTGCGCTCCACCCCGTTCCTACGCTGCCCACCGATTCAAGTTGGCCAGTATCCGCATACACCCCGAGGAGCAAGCTGCCGATCTCCGCCGATCCATCACTTCTTCCCGTGTAGCCGCAGACGACAAACTCCTGACGCAGCTTGCATTTGAGTTTGAGCCACGCGTCTGATCGCGTGGACGCGTACAGCGAATCTTCGCGCTTGGCGATGACGCCCTCGAGACCCATCTGGCACGCCGACCGAAGGATCGCGCCTGGAGCACCTTCAAAGTCGGCGCTGAAACGAACTCGATCCACGGCCTTGAGTTCGATCAGACCCCTCAGCAGCGCGCGGCGTTCCGTGAGCTCAACGCCGCGCAGGTCGTATCCATCGAGATAGGGAACGTCGAACAGGAAATACTCGATCGCCCTGGTGCCCGACTTCCCGTCGAAGGCCTTCTGAAGGCCATGGAAACTGGGCAGGCCGTTCCCACCCATCACGACGATCTCACCGTCCAGCCAAGCGCTGCGCAGGCCAAGCTTCTTGATCGCCTCGACGAGGTCAGGCATCTTGGCTGCCCAATCGTGGCCTCCACGCGTGATCAGCTTCACCCGGTCGCCCTCAACGCGCGCCATCAAACGATAGCCATCGAACTTGATCTCGTAGATCCAGCGCCCGAAGGCTGGGATCCCAGTCGCGAGCGCGGCGAGTTGGGGTGCCAAGCGCTCAGGCAACGAGCCTTTGACGGCTCCTGCGATCGCGTCCACAGCGGTCGCTCGAGGTTCGCTGCTCTTGGTGCTCGCCATGCTGGCGAGCGGTCGCGAGATCACGCTGTCCGGCAGCGCACGGAGGACGTCGTACTCGGCCTTCGGTCTGGCAAACGCATCGCGCTTCTTAAACAGGATCCACAGATCCTGCTTGTCGCCGGGCTTGGCGATTCGCACCAGTTCCCAAGTGCCTGCGAGCTTCTGGCCATGGAGGTTGAACAGGACCTTGCCTGCAGCGAGCGACTTAGCCGGATCGCCTTGCGGTTCCCATGTGCCGTGGTCCCAAACAATGACGGAACCGGCGCCGTACTGCTTCGCCGGGATGACACCCTCGAACGCGCCGTAGCTGAGCGGGTGGTCCTCGACATGCACGGCAATGCGCTTGTCAGTCGGATCAAAGCTAGGCCCCTTGGGCAAGGCCCAGGAGACCAGCACACCGTTCATCTCGAGTCGGAAGTCGTAGTGCAGGCGACTCGCCGCGTGCTTCTGCACGACAAATGTGTGCCCGTCCGGCGGCGTCGCGTCCTCCCCGTGCGGCTCCGTGGTTCGGTTGAAGTCGCGCTTGTGCCGGTACTTGGAGAGGGGGTGTTCAGCGGCAGTCGCCATGGTCTGTGCCCCGCTCAGCAGAGCGATCCCGGGGAGAGGGGACTCGACTTGTCATCGAAATCCGTGCACTCTTCGCGCTTCGACAGGAGCAATGACCATGTCTCAGTGTGAGCAATGCGGCGCAGTCTTCTATTCGGCAACGGCGTCATGGGGCGATCGAACCTGTGGCGGTTGCCTGGCGAATCAGATCGAGCTGTCGCTCATGCTCCACGCGTTGGGCGAGCAAAGAAAGCCGATGCGACGGACGACGTCTGGGCACGCGCAGGACGCAGTCCCGGCGTCGCATGTCGAGGCTCCGCGACGTTCCGCGTGACATCGCTCATGTGCGTTTCACCGCCCATTCGACAAAAGTGTCGAGCATGGCAGACATGACTTGCACATCGGTCTGACCGCTGCGGGCACGGACATGGAACGAGTGGTCGGCGTCGTCGAAGAGTGCCAGCGTAGCGAGTGACCCCAGTTCCTTCACCGCGAGCTGCAGCAGCTGAAGGTCCGCCAGCTCATCTCGGGTGCCCTGAAGAAACAGCATGGGGATACCCACCTGCTTCAGATGATCCGCGCGGTCGACCGCCGGTTTCCCGGCCGGGTGCAATGGGAACCCGACGAAAGCCAACCCTCTGACGCCGGGAAGCGGCTCGAGCGCCTGGGCTTGCGACGTCATCCGCGCTCCGAAAGACTTGCCTCCGGCAATCAAGGGTAGCTGGGGGAAACGCCGCAGCACTTCTGACGTGGCCGCTCGCACGGCGGCATGAGCTACTTTTGGAGCATCAGGGCGCTTCGATCCGGTCTCCATATACGGGAACTGATAGCGCATCGTCGCCACACCACGCTCGACGAGCCCCTCGGCGAACGTCGCCATGAACGCGTGCTTCATGCCGGCTCCCGCGCCGTGTGCAAAGACGAAGCAGATCGTGGCATTGGCAGGCGCGAGCAGGAGGCCGCTGACGCTTTGATCGTCGCTGATCCGGATCGTGACGGGCTCGGCGGCTTGCTTCATCTCGACACTCTACCGTTGCGCGCGCGTCACAGCCAGCCCCCACACGGCGTCTCCGCTGACTTGCCCTGGCGCCGGCAGGGGACGTACGATGCTCTCTCCCGTCTAACGGAGCTTTCAATGGCCGCACGATCAATTGCGTCGCTGACGCTTAGTTTTGGTTTGGTGAACGTCCCAGTAAGGCTGTACTCCGGCACCGAGAGTTCGAGTACGGTGAAATTCAACATGCTGGCCGCCGACGGGTCCAGATTGAAGCAGCAGTACGTGTCCGAGAAGGACCAAAAGGTCGTGCCGCGCTCCGAGATGGTCAAGGGCTACGAGTTCGAGAAAGACAAGTTCGTGCTATTCACTGCGGACGAGCTCAAGGCGTTGGACGAAGGTGCGAGCAGCCACGCGATCGAGATCGTCGCGTTCATTCCTCAGAAGGCCGTCGATCCGATCTACTACGACAAGGCCTACCTGCTGGCACCTGACAAACGCGGCGCCAAGCCCTACGCACTTCTGGCAGAAGCGATGCGCGAGTCAGGCCGCTGCGCGCTGGCAAAGTGGGCGTGGAAGTCCAAGCAATACGTCGTACAGATTCGTCCCGCCGAGGACGGCCTGATCCTTCAGCAATTGCTTTACGCTGACGAGGTGCGCTCGCTGAAGGACCTGGACATCGAGAAGGTCGACGTCACCAAGGCTGAGCTGCAGCTCGCGCTTCAATTGATCAACCAGATCTCGGAGGACGCCTACGAACCAGCCCAGTTCGAGGACGCTGAGAAGAAGCGCATCCTGGCCGCGATCGACGCAAAGATCGCTGGCAACAAGGTCGTAGCTTCGGCACATAACGAAGAGCCGAGCTCTGGGCAGGTGATTGATCTGATGGAAGCGCTGCGCGCTAGTCTTGGAAAGAAGGCGGCTGGCGGTGCCCCCGCGAAGGCTGCAAAGCCTGCCGAAACTGCGCCTGCGCTCGGCTTGATTGAGCGCAAAGGTGTGAAGCGGGCGCCCAAAGGCGAGG
This sequence comes from Rhizobacter sp., assembly GCA_025360945.1. Classification (GTDB taxonomy): domain Bacteria; phylum Pseudomonadota; class Gammaproteobacteria; order Burkholderiales; family Burkholderiaceae_C; genus LMDS01. Next base: position 4,088 of record JANYBE010000486.1, read on the forward strand.
CTGAAGAGGCCACTCCGGCCAAGACTCGAGCGAGGAAGTGAGCTCGACTGGTCAATCCACCTTTACCCTTCGCGCAGCCCAAGAGAAGTTGGGGCTGTCGCGGACCGTGTTGTCTGGGCTCATCAGCGCCGGATTCGTGACGCCGAGCCGCGGTGTCCGGAACGAGCATCGCTTCACTTTTCAGGATCTGGCGTTGTTGCGCACGGCCTACGCGTTGCAGAAGTCGAACATTGCGCCGCGCAAGATCCTCGCGTCGCTTGCCAAGCTGAAGGCAAGCCTTCCGACTGAAATCCCGCTGACTGGGCTGCGCATTACGGCGGTCGGCGCCGACGTGGCTGTCCGCGATGGCCAAGGCAAGCTCGAGTCGACCGCGTCGGGTCAGTATCTGATGGACTTCGAAGTGGCGGGCATCGGCGCCAAGGTGTCGTTCCTAGATCGCTCGGCACCTGTTGTTTCGGGTCCCAGTGCGACAACGTACTTCAGGCAAGGCGAGAAGCTCGAGTCCACGGACGCTGCCGCTGCGTTGGCGGCCTATCGTCAGTCGATCCAGCTCGATCCGTCTTTTGCAGATGCGTACCTAAATCTCGGCGCAATGCTGTGCGAAGCTCAACACTGTGAGGCGGCGGTGTCGCTGTACGACAGCGCGATCGTGGCTTGTCCGAAATCGGCACTGATCAGGTTCAACCGCGCGGTCGCGTTGGAAGACCTCGGCCGGCTCGAGGATGCAGTTTCGAGCTACGAGCTGAGCCTGAAGCTCGATCCGTCACTGGCAGATGCGCATTTCAACATCGCTCGATTGAAAGAACGGCTCGGCGATTCGCGAAGTGCGCTCCGACACTTCAATGCTTACAGGAAGCTGCAGCGGTGACTGGCAATTGCAATTGGACAATATGCGACGAGACTGGGTCTCAAGGCGCGCGGCCGTGGCGTGTTGAACACTTATGGTGGAAAGTCCGAGCTCAGCCGCGGCCAAGGGCTTCGCGAATTGCTTGCTTCGCACCGCGCTCCTAGGCGAGTCGGCTTTGAGGGGCGTGGATCAGAGCATCCGGGATGTGGCAAGTCATCTGCAAGTAACCTCCGGTGTGTACCTCGGCGCGCCGCAAGCTGCGTTGATGAATGCCGCCGCGCGAACGACTTTGGCCTCGAAGTGCGAATCCAGCATCGCTACTGCCCATAGAAAATTGGCCGGATTGACACCTGACCGTCACGCTCGAGCACCGCACTTGCTACACGCTCGAGGTTCGGGTCCCCGCATTGCTTGCGTGCCGCCTCTTCAAGATCGCGATTAGTTATCAGGGCCTTCTTCATGGCGTCAGTCTGCTTAACACCATCGAGGATCAGGCTACGGGTGTCGCCGCTCACCAGACGATCAAAGCCGTCCCAGCGCACGCTCGTCCAGGCGATCATGCGATGCAATAAGACAAGCGTTGTCGCGGCAAGGATCGTCGCAAAGAATGGCGAGGCGCCCACGACAGCTCGGCTGAGCACCGCACCGAGCAGGACCGCGAGGCACGCATCAAAGGAATTATGTTGACCGAACGAGCGCCGTCCTGACAGGCGAATCAGCAAAAGCGTGACGATAAATACGATGGCGGCCCGGCAGCCCATCTGCATGGCAGTCAAGTCGGTGCCTTCGCCGATGATGGCCTGGATGTCCATCGGCAGCGCTCGCTACTTGGGGCCCGCCCATCCGGGGAGGTGCCGGCTTTGCTTCGACCTCGCCACCCCGATGGCGGCGCTCACCGCGTCGTCGTAGTTTGCCTCCACGAGCGAGCCCGGGACGAGGCGGCGAAATTGGTTCGCCCACAAGAATTCGAAGAATGGTTCGCTTGGTTTGGAGAAGCCTCCACATTCTTCCACCGACGCGGCAACGCTCCGATACGGATCGTCCTTCATGTCTTCGAATCGCTTTGGAATCTTGTCGAACGTCACTCGTGTTCCGCGCTCGTCGTAGCAATGCACCCAGCTGCGATGGTCTAGATAAATCCAAAAATCATCGACCTTCAACTTGGAGAGATCACATACCAAACCCACCTGTACCATTTTGACGCCTTCTTGCAAAAGCGCGCAGGCGCTGTGGTGATGGTCGAGAATGAACAGCCGGCCCTTGGGTCCTTTGACCGCCGGAAAGAGTTGGCGGGCCATCTCGGCTCGCCGCTTCTTTGAATTCATGGCCGCCCATGATTCGCGTTTTTCTTCTACCTTGCGAAAGCCTACAGTCAATTGCGTTGGGCGCATATCTGGAAGCGGAACGCTCTGAACTGTCGAGCCAAGCTGGAACATCCTGTCCTCCAAAGATTAGGGTCTTGCGCCTACGTCCATGACGTACCTGCGATTGGGTCGATCACAGGCGATCACACACTCAGAAAGCGGGACGCGATTCGGGCAGATTCGGCGACGGCGCGATGCGACGCGAGGCGACGATCTGTGACTCAGTCCGCGCAATCTCGTCCGCCAGCCTAACGAACG
>JANYBE010000211.1 GCA_025360945.1 Rhizobacter sp.
CACGGCACGCTCGGCTGGACGATGGCCGCGGGCACCGGCCGCGTGATGGCCGATGTGATCTGCGGCCGTAAGCCGGGCATCGACATGGACGGCCTGACGGTGGACCGCTACCCGAACGCCTACGCCTGACTCACACCCCTCATGGCCGCGCGGTCAGCAGCGGCGTGAGCCGGTCCTCGACGCCGGCGATGCGCTCCAGCTTCGGGTAGCGCAGCCCGCCGCTGTAGGCGATCGCGACAGTTTTGTAGAGGTCACCGTCCTTCACCAGCAGCGCGATCGGCGCCTTGGCGGTCTTGGCCTCGGTGATCGCCCTGTTCAGGCGCTCGACCGAGTAGGCGCGGCCATCGACCGCGATCAGCTCCAGCGAGGTGCTCAAGCCCGCCGTGAATGCCGGGCTGCCCCAGCGCACGGCCTTGAGCTTGCCGCCCTTGCCGACATCGATGCCCAGCGAATACGAGAAGTCGTCAAAGTGACGCTGCGCCGCGAAGCCCTTGGTCCCGGCGTTCGGCTCTTCGCTCCAGCCCAGGCGCCAGCCGGCGTGGGCGAGGCCTTCGATCGGTGTGTTGGCGTGCAAGGCCAGCCGCGTGCGCAAGAAGGTGGCCCAGTCGTAGGGCTGGATGCGATTCAGTGTGGTCACCACGTCGTCGAAGGCGTAGGTCAGCGGCGCGACGCGTCCGGGGTCGATGCCGAAGAACGCGCGCGCAAAGTCGTCTAGCGAGCGCGCGCCCCTCGAGCCGTCGCGGATCAGCAGGTCGGCCTCGAGCCAGGCCATCACCATCTCTTCGTAGTAGTCGGCGCCACGTTGCCAGTCACGCCAGTCCGGGTGCTCGTGCTGGGCGGTCATCACGGGCTCGTTCGTCGTGTCCTGCAGGTCGCGCCAGGTTCGCCCCGACTGCGCTTCCAGCCACGCCGCGGTGTTCGCGAATTCGTCGAGCGCGTCGGTCAGCGGCACGAGCCCGGCACGAGCCGCGAGCACATTGCCCCAGAACTGCGTCTGGCCTTCGTACATCCACAGCAGGCTGTCTTGCATTGGCAGGTTGGTGTTCGGTGTCCACAGATCGGCGGGCCGTCGGAACTTGCCGTTCCACGAGTGCGTGTACTCATGGGCAAGCTGATCGCGGCCGGAGGAGGACTTGGCCCACTCGCTGAAGTAGCCCGGCTCGACGCCGTTCTCGCTCGACTCATGATGTTCCAGTCCGATGCCGCCCAGGCGCTCGCTGAGCGCGAGCAGGAACTCGTAATGCGTGTAGTGGCGCGCGCCGAACAGGCGGTCGGCCTGTGTCACGAGGGCGCGGTGCGCGGCGAGCTGCTCCGGGCTGATGGCCAGCTCGGCGGTCGTATCGGCCATCACGCTCAGGTGCACCGAGGCGCGCCCGTTGGCCGTCGCCTGCGGGTCCAGATCGACGCGCGCCATGTGCCGGCCTGCGTACACCGGCGAGTCGATCAGCGTCTCCACGCTCACCGGTTTGAACGCCACCACGCCGCCATGCTGCGACTGCGCTTCGAGCGCCGTGGCGAAGGCCCAGGCCTCGGGCAATCGCAGTGTCGGCTGGACGCCGATGCGTGAATCGAAGTAGCCGGCCGGGTACAGCAGCACGGCGTTCCATTGCATGTCGATCATGTCGGGCGTGACCACCACTCGGCCGCTGTCGCCGTCGACCGGCGACAAGCGCTGGAACTCGATGTCGAGCGCGGCCACGCCGGCGGGTACGTCGAGCGCAAACGCGTGCACGTCGAGTGGGTCACGGTGCCACGCGACGGACCGGCCGGCCGCGGTGATCGTCAGGCCGGCGAGCTGCGCGATGACGCCGGTCGGGCCGTGCTCGCCCGGCAGCCAGCGCGGGTAAAGCAGGGTCAGCGGGCCGGGCCTGACCGGCAGTGTTTCCCTGACGCGAAAGATGCGGCGGTCCAGATCGGTGGCATCGACCTGCAGGCTGATGGTGCCGGGATAGGGCGTGTCGACCGGTGCGGCGGTCTGTGCACGAGCGAGAGGCTCGAGCAGTGCGAGTAACACCGGCCAGGTGCGATGGAGGAACTTCATGGGCTCGGGTCGGCAGACGGTAGTCTTGAAGGGTCGAGACGATACGGTATTCCTGGTGTCGTCCCGGCGTCACTTGCTTCGCCTCGAACTCGTTACAGTGCGACGCGAGGAGACATGCATGCCCCAGGACAAGATTCATGCACCGATGGCCTGCACCGTCGTCGAGGTGCGGGTTGCCGCAGGCCAATCGGTGCGCACCGGCCAGCCGCTGCTGATCGTCGAAGCGATGAAGATGGAGCACGAGATCTGCGCCGAGGCCAATGCGAAGGTGCTGGCGGTTAGTGCCCGGGCCGGCGAGCTGGTGGCCGCGGGCGATCTGCTGATACACCTGGGCGCGGCCGGGGCCGCGCCGATCGCAGCCGTGTCCGAGGCGCCGGGGGCGGCGCAGACCGCTACTTCCTCGGGCTTGCGTGCGGACTTGCAGGAGGTCATGGCCCGCCACGCGTTCACCCTTGACGCGAATCGCGCAGCCGCGGTAGCGAAACGCCACGCGCTGGGCATGCGCACCGCGCGCGAGAACGTCACCGCGCTGTGCGACGAGGCCAGCTTCATCGAGTACGGCGCACTCGCGGTCGCCGCGCAGCGCAACCGCCGCAGCCTTGACGACCTGATCGCCAACACACCGGCCGATGGCATGGTCACCGGCATAGCCAGCATCAACGCCGCGCAGTTCGGGCCCGAGGCTTCGCGCTGCGTCGTGATGGCCTACGACGCGACCGTGCTCGCCGGCACGCAGGGCATGCGCAACCACGCCAAGACCGATCGCATGCTCGGCATCGCCTTGCAGCACAAGCTGCCGGTCGTGCTATTCGCCGAGGGCGGCGGCGGGCGCCCGGGAGACACGGACATGCCCGTTGTCGCCGGCCTGCACGTCGCCAGTTTTGCCAGCTACGCGCGCTTGAACGGGCAGGTGCCGGTGGTCGGCATCGTCGCGGGCCGCTGCTTTGCCGGCAACGCCGCGCTGCTCGGCTGCA
>JANYBE010000227.1 GCA_025360945.1 Rhizobacter sp.
CATAGGCAACGGGGTTGCGTTTGCACTCGGCGAGGTAGTCCTCGATCGAGAGTTCCTCTTCGCGGCTGCGCTCGAAGCGCGCCGCGAAATTGCTGACCACATCCATGCTGATCTCCTGTGCGAGAAGGAGACGTTGAAGGCGGTCCGAAACCCCGCCCTTCAACGCCTGGGGAAGTTCTGATGACACCCGGCGGGCGCCATCAGAGCTTTCCGTTCATCAGCAATTCGTGTTCATCAAGCTTCGTTCATTCTGCGCCAGCTGATCGCCCGAGTACAAGGTTCATGACCACTCATTTAAGCGATCGAATCCAGCATGATGCAATTAGCAAACAACGTGCCGAAGCGACTCGCGTTGACGCGCATGTGTGAAAGAGCGTGCGGGTGTGCACGAAGTTCCGTGCACAACGGGGCGACGCGGGTCAGCGCTGCCCGAGGCCGAGCTTGCCAAGCAGACCGTTGAGCTCTTCGAGCGAGCCGAAGCTGATCGCGACCTCGCCTTGCTCGCCGCGCTTGGTGCGCTTCTTGACGCGGATCTCGACATTCGCCGTCAGTGCATCTGACAGTTCGTGTTCGATGCGTTGCAGGTCGCGCGGTTTCTCGTGCTTCGTACGCAGCAGCGGTGCCTGGCGGCCCGCGCTGGCACTTGCGCGTGCGACGAGTTTCTCTGCCTCGCGCACCGAGAGTTTCCGTGCGACGATCTCTGTGGCGCTCAGGATTTGCTGCGCACCATCGAGCGGCAACAGCGCGCGTGCGTGGCCCATGTCGATGTCGCCCGCCATCAGCATTTGTTGCACCGGCTCGGTGAGGTTGAGCAGTCGCAGCAGGTTGCTCGCGGCGCTTCGTGAGCGCCCCACGGCCTTCGCCGCCATCTCGTGCGTCAGACCGAACTCGTCAGTCAGGCGCTTCAGGCCCTGCGCTTCTTCGAGCGGATTGAGGTCTTCGCGCTGGATGTTCTCGATCAACGCCATCGCGGCCGCGGATTCGTCGGGCACGTCCTTCACCAGCACCGGCACTTCATCGAGGCCGGCGAGCTTGGCGGCACGCACTCGGCGTTCGCCCGCGATGATCTCGTAGCGCCCGCCGCTCAAGGGGCGCACCAGCACCGGCTGCATCACGCCCTGCGCCTTGATGCTTTCGGCCAGTTCGTACAACGAGCCTTCGTCCATGCGCGTGCGCGGCTGGTACTTGCCGGGCTGCAACTGTGAGAGCTTGAGTGCGTGAGGGGTGGTATCGGTGGCAGCAGCCACCTCACCTGCATCCTTGACGCGCGGGCCGAGTAATGCTTCGAGGCCGAGGCCGAGGCCCTTGGGTTTCTTGGTCACCATGGTGGGGGATTGTGAGTGATCAAACGATGATCGATTGAAGCAGGGCCCAGCCCTCGGGCCAGTTGTCCAGGCCCGAGTCGCCATTGATGTGGCCTCGCGGGCCGATCGGCCTGACCGCGCTGCCCCAATCGCGCGCCATGCCTGCGGCACGGTCGAGCGAACAGTAGGGGTCGTCGCTGCTGGTCACGACCATGCTGGCAAAGGGAAGCCGCGTGCGCTCCACGGGTCGCCAGTTGAAGAGGTTGGGCGGCATGTCCTCGCGCTCGGTGTCGGGCGGCGCCACGAGCAGGGCAGCGCGCACGCGCACGGTGTGCCGTGAGTGCGCGGCCCAGGCGGTCGTGAGCTGGCAGCCAAGGCTGTGGGCAATCAACACTGCCGGCAGCGGGTTTGATTGAAGCGCCTCGTCGAGCCGCGCCATCCAGTCGCCGCGGCGTGGCCAGACCCAATCGCCCTGTTGGACACGCTCGCAGCCGTGCAGCACCTCCCAGCGGCTTTGCCAGTGTGTTGGCCCCGAGTCGAGCCAGCCGGGCAGCAGCAGAAAGCGCAGCGCGCCGGGCATGCTCTGGTTTATCCTTTGATCTTGGATTGATGAAGGGTGGGTGATGAAGTACCGCGCATTCGTTGACGGCCAGGAAGGTACGACCGGCCTGCGCATCCACGAGTATCTCGCGCAGCGCGACGACATCGAGGTGCTGCGCATAGACGCCGAAAAGCGCAAGGATGTCGGCGAGCGCGCGCGCCTGCTGAACACTGCCGACGTGGCCTTTCTGTGTTTGCCCGACGTGGCTGCGCGCGAAGCGGCCGCCCTCGTCACCAACCCTAAGACCTGCGTGATCGACGCCAGCACCGCGCACCGCACCGCACCGGGCTGGGTCTTTGGCCTGCCCGAGCTCGCACCGGATCAGCGCGAGTTGCTGCGCAAGACCAAGCGCATCTCGAACCCGGGGTGCCATGCGTCCGCCTTTATCCTCTTGTTGCGCCCATTGGTGGATGCCGGCTTGGTGGCCGCAGATCTGCCCATCACGGCAAGCTCAATCACGGGCTACTCGGGCGGGGGCAAGAGGATGATCGAGCAGTACGAGGCAGGTGGCGATGCTCGACTCGATGCACCTCGGCCGTACGCGCTGTCCTTGTCGCACAAGCACGCCCCCGAGATGATGACCCACTGTGGGTTGACGGCGCCGCCGCTGTTCATGCCAATCGTTGGCAATTTCTACAAAGGCCTATCAGTGAGTGTGCCCTTACACTTCTCACAGCTGAAGGGTGGCGCCACACCCGAAGCATTGCACACCGTTCTTCGGCATCGTTATGAAGGCGAGCGCTTCATCCGTGTGATGCCGCTGCGCGACCCGCACGCGTTGGCCGAAGCCTACTTCGATGTGCAGGCGAGCAATGACACGAATCGCGTCGATATTTTTGTCTTCGCGAGTGCGACGCAGGCCTGCCTGATGGCCCGGCTCGACAACCTGGGCAAGGGCGCCAGTGGGGCGGCCGTCCAGTCGATGAACGTGCACCTTGGACTGGACGAAGGGCTGGGTTTGTAGGGGTGCTCAGACGAGCGCGCCGAGGCGATCCGACATTTCCTTGGCGAACTCGACGAACGCTTGCGCGCCTTTAGAAGCCGGGTCAAACACGACGCCAGGTAGCCCGTAGCTAGGTGCTTCCGCCAGCCGCACGTTGCGCGGGATCACAGTGTTGAACACCTTGTCGCCGAAGTGCGACTTGAGCTGCTCGCTGACCTGCTGCTGCAAGGTGATGCGCGGGTCGAACATCACGCGCAGCAGGCCGATGATCTC
>JANYBE010000239.1 GCA_025360945.1 Rhizobacter sp.
CGATGATCTCGAGCGCCCGGGTCACACCGGCCTCGCCCATTGCGCCCAGGCCGTAGAGAAACGAGCGGCCGATCAGCGTGCCCTTGGCGCCGAGGGCGACGGCCTTCAGCACGTCCTGCCCGCTGCGGATGCCGCCATCCATCCAGACCTCGATCAGCTTGCCGACTGCCTGTGAGATTGCGGGCAGCGCGTTGATCGACGACGGCGCTCCATCGAGCTGGCGGCCGCCGTGGTTCGACACGATCATCGCGTCGGCGCCGCTCTCGACGGCCAGGCGTGCGTCCTCCTCGTCCATGATGCCCTTGAGGATCAGCTTGCCGCCCCAGCGCTTCTTGATCCACTGGACGTCGTTCCAGTTCAGCGCGGGGTCGAACTGCTCGGCCGTCCACGAGCTGAGCGACGACAGATCGCCCACGCCCTTCGCATGGCCGACGATGTTGCCGAAGCTGTGGCGTTTGGTACCCAGCATGCCCAGGCACCAGCGCGGCTTGGTCATCAGGTTCAGGAGGTTCGCCAGCGTCGGCTTCGGCGGCGTCGACAGGCCGTTCTTGATGTCCTTGTGGCGCTGGCCGAGAATCTGCAAGTCGAGCGTGAGCATCAGCGCGCTTACATTCGCGGCTTTCGCGCGATCGATAAGTCGCTCGATGAAATCGCGGTCCTTCATCACGTAGAGCTGGAACCAGAACGGCGCCTTGGTCGCCGCGGCCACGTCCTCGATCGAGCAGATGCTCATCGTGCTGAGCGTGAACGGGATGCCGAACTTCTTCGCCGCGAGCGCGCCAAGGATCTCGCCGTCGGCGTGCTGCATGCCGCTCAGACCGGTCGGCGCGATTGCCACCGGCATTGCCGTGTCGAAGCCCGCCATCTGCGTGCGCAGCGTGCGGTTCTCCATGTTCACCGCGACGCGCTGGCGCAGCTTGATGGTCTGGAAGTCGCTCTGGTTCGCGCGGTAGGTGCCCTCGGTGTACGAGCCCGAATCGGCGTAGTCGTAGAACATGCGCGGCACGCGCTTCTGGGCCAGCACGCGCAGGTCTTCGATGTTGGTGATCACGGGCACGTTGTCTCTCCTTTTGCCGGTTCGCCCGCGATGCTAGCGGCGCACGGGCGCGCTGGGCCGGAAAGATTTTCAGCCAGGACCGGAAAACGCCGCGCAAGCAAGCGCGGTCGACTCGGCGGCGATCGCGGCGCAGACCTCGGCCAGCCACTGCGCGAACAGCGCCGCGCCGCCGTGGTCCGCATGCGCCAGCAGGTGGTACTGCGATGCCGGCACAGCGGTGATGCCGAACGGCAGCGGCCGCAAGGCGCCGCTCGCGAGCCAGCCGCGGGCGAGGCTGGGTCGGGCCAGCACGACGCCCTGGCCAGCGACCGCGGCTTCCAGCGTCAGGCCCAGATCGACGAGTCGGGTGCCATGGGAGGGCTCGGGCCAGTCCAGGCCGGCGGCCGCGAACCACGGCGACCACGGCTCCAGCGGCGTGCGCAGCAACGGTGCCTGCGCGAGGTCGGCAGGTTGGCGCAGCGGCGGCAAGCGCGCGAGCAGCGCGGGCGAAGCGAGCGGCAGCACGATGTCGTGCATCAGCACGATGCCGCCCGTGCCGTGACGCACTTCGATGTCGGCGTCCGATTCGCCCCCGTCAAGGTAGGGGATCGACAGCAGCACCTCGAGCTCGGTGTCCGGGTGCGCGGTCGTGAAGCGTTCGAGCTGCGGCACGAGGATCTGGCGCGCGAAGGTCGGTGGCGTCCTGACGCGCAGGCGTGCGCTGCGTTGCGTGCTGCGCTGGTGCAGCGGCATTGCGGCGAGCAGGCCGAGGGCGCCGCTCACCTGGGTGAGGTATTCCTTGCCGGTCGCGGTGAGGGTAAGCGTCTTCGCGCCGCGCGTGAACAGCGCTGTTCCCAGCAGCGCTTCGACGGTCGCGATACGCTTGCCGACAGCGCTCGCGGTGACATGCAGCTCGTCTGCAGCGCGCTCGAAACTCCCCGAACGCGCCGTGGCCTCGAACGCGCGCAGACCGTCGATCGAGGGCAGGCGAAGGTCGGAGGAGGGCATCGCGCGATGATATTCGCGCGCTGCGGCGTCAAGGCGCGTTGATGATCTCGCGGTGCATGGGTGCGAGCAGTGCGAGCAGGTGGTTCTGCGTGCCGAACGGGATGCCGCGCGCGTCCATGCTCTGCTGCAAGACCTCGACCAGCGCGTTGAAGTTCGATTTGCTCACGTCGATGCCGGCGTGTGCCTTGCGCATGTCCGGCCCCTTGCGTCGGCACGGGCCGCCCGACACCTCGCAGAACTGCGCAACGAGCTCTTCCTTGATGTGCTTTTGGTCCGTGTCCTTGAAGAACGGATTCATGCGCGGGTCGCCGAGCAGCCGGACCATAAAGTCGTCCATCAGCACGACCAGACCGGGCAGGCCGCCGAGCTGCTGGTACAGCGCGTCGCTCGCAGATTGCGCGCGCACGGTGGGCGCAAACGAGATCGCGGCGCTGAGAACGAGGACGTGGGCAAGGTGGCGCATGGCAATCAGTATGCGAGTTGCAGCGACACATAGCCGCCGCTCTGGTGGGGGTGGCCGACGATGTTGCCGAGGTCCACGTAGGCGGCCGTGATCGACACGTTCTTGGTCGGCGCCCAGGCGATGAAGAGGTCTTTCCAATCGTCTTCCTGGAACGCTGCGCCGGCGAACGCCAGGTTGTCCGGCTTTAAGCGGACCTCGGCGCCGACGGCCAGGTTCTTGCGCAGCAGCCATGCCAGCGACAGCTCCGGCTCGAGGCGGTAGCCGCGCTGGTCGGCCGAGCCGAAGCCGAGCAGGCCATTCTGGTTCGCTTTGGTCGCGCGCAACGTGCCGTTGACGAGGAGGCCCTGGGCGAGGAAGAGCTTGGTTGCGCTGAGGTAGAGGTCGACGCCATCGCGCCTGGCCGAGGCCGAGTCGAGCACGCTGCCGATCGCGGGGCCGGGGTTGACGCGCTTGAACTCGGCTCCGCCGGCGATCTGCGGCATCCAGCCGTCGGCATCGAGCACGGCATCGCCGGCAAGCTTGACCTTGAAGCCGACGATGTCGAGCTTGAGCGTGGTGTCGGCTACCACGACGCTGGCGTTGAACTCCTGGCGCGCCAGCGAGACCTCGACTCGGTCCCGGATGCCGATGGCCGGCATAGGTGCTTAGACTGTAGTCCTGCGTCGCGGCGCGGGTGATGAAGGCGGTGGCGCCGACTTCGCCATCCGTGGCATAGCTGCCGATCACGGCCCACGGCGTCAGGCCGCCGCCGGCCGCACCGTCAATGCTGCTCACGCCACCGGTCAACAGGAGCTTGCCGATGGCAGCATGCGCGGGTGCGCCCAGCACGATGGCAGCGATCAGCGACGCTAAACGGAGCAATGGACTGAGCAGTGATGGCATGGCGCGCTTGGACGGGCAGACGACCGCGCAGTATCCGGCGCCACCATCCGCAAGCGAACGACGAGTCAGTCGTCAAACAGCGGCAATGTGTACTTTGCCTCGGGTTCACGTACCGCGTGTGTTGCTTCGACGCCGACCTCGGCCTGCGGTGCGACCAGTTCGGCGAGCGTGGCGAGTGCGCCGGCGCGCACGCCGAGCAGGCGCAGCCGGCGTGTCAGGTCGACGCGCTTGAGGCACTCGCCGGCGGCGCGGCGGATCGTCTGCGCATCCATCGTGTGCGCGGGCAGGCTCAGGTCGCGTGTGACGATCTTGAAATCGTCAAAGCGCAACTTGATGCCGATGGTGCGGCTCGCATAGCCCTTGTGCGTCAGGTCAGCGGCGAGCTCGCCGCACAGTTCTGTGAAGATCGCGCCCAGCGCGGCGCGGTCGCGCACTGCGTGCAGGTCGCGCTCGAAGGTGGTTTCGCGGCTAATTGACTTGGGTTCGCTGAACGTCACGACCGCGCGCTCGTCGAGCCCGTGCGAGGCCGCGTGCAGCCACGCGCCGTAGCTCTTGCCGAAGTGCTCGATGAGCCAGGCCGGGTCGGCCGCAGCGATGTCGCCGATAGTGTGCAAGCCGAACGACGCGAGCTTTTCGTTCGCCTTCGGGCCGATGCCGTTGACCTTCTTGGCCGCGAGCGGCCAGATGCGCGTTTCGATGTCGCCGGGCCCGAGCACAGTCAGACCATTCGGCTTGTCGAGCTCGGAGCCGATTTTGGCGAGCAGCTTGTTCGGTGCGACCGCGATCGAGCAGCTCAGGCCGGTGGCGGCGCGCACGACGTCCTTGAGCTGCGTCGCGGCGGCCCGGCCGGCATCGGCCTGCGCGCCAGGCAGCTCGCTCAGGTCGATGTAGATCTCGTCGACGCCGCGGTCTTCGACCAGCTTTGCTACCTCGCGCACCGCGGCCTTGAACAGCTTCGAATACTTCCGGTACTCGTCAAAGTCGATCGGCAGCAGCACCGCATCGGGCGCGAGCTGCGCCGCCTTCATCACGCCCATGCCCGAATGCGCGCCGAGCGCGCGCGCCTCGTAGGTGCTGGTGGTGATGACGCCGCGGCCGGTGTAGTCGCGCATCCGTGCGTACTCGCGACTGCCATCGGTACGCTGCACCGGCTGATGGCGCCGCCCGCCGCCGATCACGACCGCGCGGCCGCGCAGGTCGGGATAGCGCAGCAGCTCGACCGACGCGTAGAACGCGTCCATGTCGAGGTGGGCGATCAATCGGCGAGGGGCCTCGGGCATGGACAGGATTGTGCTGCGTGACTGTGGTTGTGTATGGGGTATCCGCTTAGCTCCACCGAGTCCCCAAGCCGCGAGGCAAAAGTGTCCCTGTGAAAGACCGGACTTCAATCCCGGCGACTGATTCAGCCCCATCACTCGGTCATACAAGGTGCTCCGAAGCGGTCATTGTGGTGAATGACCCGGTCCGGTCGCGCAACATTCAGGTGTCAACGCAACCGGGTTTCTGGCAACCGCGATGCTTGACCCCCCGAGGGCGACGGCGTAGCGTGGCCTGTCCATTGGAAAAACCCGTTCGGCGAAGCCGAGCTGTTACGCAAAGTAGCTCAAGTTTTGCCCGCGAGGACTTTCGGAGGCATTGTGAAAGCGTACATAGCTGTGCTGCTCTTGGTTCTCGGATGTGTGTTCGGGGCAATCGTCACATCCGAGGTGGCTGCTCAGCAACGATCAGTTGAAACGACCCGCCTACTAAAGAAGGATTTGGATGGCTGTCAGGGGAAGGAGGTCACGGTCTCGATACTCGATGCCGGTCCTGGAACAAGCAGCTACCACTACCATCCCGGCGAGTCTTTCACCTACATCTTGGAAGGCACGCAAACTCGGGAGGCGCATGGGCAGGCAACAACAACTCTTGCGTCCGGAGGCTTCATCTATGACGGCCCAATGCAGATCCACCGGACCGAAAACACTACGCGCATCAAGCTATTGGTCGTCCGAGTCTTGGACAAAGGCAAGCCGGAAACAATTCGCGCGGAGTGAAATATCTAAGGGCAACGCGTGCTGCCTTTTTGACCTCCATGTCCGGGCATTCGGGGGCTAATTCATGGTCCAGCCCTTCGTTCGGCCGGCTTGAACGACTGGAGATGGCCAGGTTTGAGCCTGCCACCGCAGCCCGACTTTTTCTGTGTGTCGGCACCAAACAGGGGTCTTCTGGGAGTCAGCTGGAGCTAAGCGGATAACAGCCCGGCGTCGAACGCACGCACAATCGCTAGGATACGGCCGCCGTGCCGCCAGGAGCAGCGCCAGTGCAGGGCACCGAGACCCGGAACGTCGACTCGCCACAGATGCGCCAGGCCGGCAAGGATTTGCTCTCGCTGGCACTGATGGATGCGCGCAACCACAGCCTGCGCTGGTTCGCCGCCTTCGAGCCGGTGCCCGAGGCCGCCGGCGCCGCCGCGTGGGAACTGGGACACGCCGGCTGGTTCCAGGAGCACTGGATCGCACGCAATGTGCAGCGCCAGCGCGGCGAGCGCTGCGATGCGACGGCCCCGATGCTCGCATCCATCCTGCCCGAGGCCGATGCGTCGTTCGCGCAACGTCGCGGCACGCCCTTGCCCGATGTTCAGACGATTCGCCAGTACCTCGTCGAGAGCCTGGAGACCACGCTTGAGCTGCTCGCTGGTGCGGCCGAAGACGACGACGCGCTCTACTTCTATCGCCTCGCGCTGCTGCGCGAAGACGCGCTTGTCGAGTGCTTCGCGGTGCAGGCGCAAACGCTGGGGCTGGACACTGGGCTGCTCGCGCCGCTGCCCGCCCGTGCACCGCGCGCGCCGCTGGTGTTCCCGGCGACCCGCTGGTCGCTCGGCAGCCCGCCCGGCGGCTTCGTGCCCGACAACGAGAAGTGGACGCACGCGGTGGCATTGCCCGAGTTCGAGATCGACGCGCAAGCGGTGAGCTGGGCGCAGTACATCGAGTTCGTCGAGGACGGTGGCTACGACGAGCGCCGACATTGGAGCGAAGCCGGCTGGGCCTGGGTGCAAGGCACGGGCCGGCGCACGCCGCGCCACGTCGACCAGATGCGCCAGGGCGTGCTGCAAATGCGTTTCGGCAAGCTGATGCGCGTGCCACTCGCGCACCCCGCGGTGCACCTGAGCTGGTTCGAGGCGGATGCCTGGTGCCGCTGGGGTGGGCGCCGTCTGCCGAGTGAAGCCGAATGGGAAGCGGCCGCCGTATTGGGGGCGACCCAGGGCTTTCGCTGGGGCGAGGTGCGCGAGTGGATGGCGGGCACCCAGCGGCCGTATCCCGGTGCGCCGGTGCAGCCCGCGCCGGGCCAGCAGGCCATCGACGCGAGCGGCCGTGCATTGCGTGGTGCGTCGCTGGCGACCCGCGGGCGCCTGCGCAGCCTGCGTGCGCGACAAGGTCAATCGCCCGATGGCGATGCAGGTTTCGTTGGCTTCAGGAGCTGCGCGGTCTGAGTGGCGGATCACTACGGGAAACCCCGCGCTGGCCGGCGCGCGGCCGTGGTCAAACAATGGGTCGAGCACATGGCGCGCCGCACGCGTCAAGCCCGTTCCGCCAACCTACAGGAGACAGCCGTGAGCGTTCCCCTTTCATTGACCGTCAACGGCAAGGCCGTGAGCGAGAACGTCGACCCGCGAACCCTGCTGGTGCAACTGATTCGCGAGAAGCTGCAACTCACCGGCACGCACGTCGGCTGCGACACCGCGCAGTGCGGCGCCTGCACCGTGCACCTGAACGGCCGCGCGGTGAAGTCGTGCTCGATGCTGGCGCTGCAGGCGCAGGGCGCGCAGGTCACGACGATTGAGGGCCTGGCCCAAAACGGAACAATGCATCCGATGCAGGAGGCCTTCCGCGAGTGCCATGGCCTGCAGTGCGGCTTTTGCACGCCGGGCATGGTGATGTCGGCGGTGCAGTTGCTAAAGGACAACCCGAAGGCGAGCGAGGCCGAGATCCGCGAAGGGCTGGACGGCAACATCTGCCGCTGCACCGGCTACCAGAACATCGTCAAGTCCATCCAGTTCTGCCAGTCCGGCGCCAAAGCGAGCGCATAAGGGAGACGACCATGAGCGACATGTCCAGCCCCATCGGTCAATCGCTGCGCCGCCGCGAAGACCAGCGCTTCCTCACCGGCGCGGGCCAGTACACCGACGACGTCGTGATGCACGGCCAGACCTATGCCGTGTTCCTGCGTTCGCCGTATGCGCATGCTCGCATCCGATCCATCAATCTGGACAAGGCCAAAGCCGCACCCGGCGTCGTGATGGTCTTCACCGGCACCGATCTCGCCGAGGCCAAGGTCGGTGGCCTGCCGTGCGGCTGGCTGATTCACAGCAAGGATGGCACCGCCATGAAGGAGCCGGCGCACCCGGTGCTGGCGCAAGGCAAGGTGCGGCATGTGGGCGACCAGGTCGCGCTCGTCGTCGCCGAATCGGTCACGCAGGCCAAGGACGCGTGCGAGTTGATTGATGTCGACTACGAAGAACTGCCGGCGGTGATCGACATCACCAAGGCTGCCGGCAACGCCAGCGCAGTGCACGACGACGTGCCCGGCAACGTGTGCTACGACTGGGGCCACGGCAACAAGGATGCCGTCGACGCCGCGTTCAAGAGTGCCGCGCATGTGAGCACGCTCGACATCGTCAACAACCGGCTGATCCCCAACGCGATGGAGCCGCGCGCGGCGAACGCGACCTACACCAGGCACGACGAGAGCTACACGCTCTACGTCTCGAACCAGAACCCGCACGTCGAACGCTTGCTGATGTGCGCGTTCGTGCTCGGACTGCCCGAGTCGAAGGTGCGCGTGATCGCGCCCGACGTGGGCGGCGGCTTCGGCTCGAAGATCTTCCTGTACGCCGAAGAGACTGCGCTGGTCTGGGCGTCCAAGCGCGTTGGCCGGCCGATCAAGTGGACGGCGGAGCGCAGCGAGTCCTTCTTGACCGATGCGCACGGCCGCGACCACGTCACGAGGGTCGAGCTTGCGCTCGATGCGAAGGGCATATTTCTCGCACTGCGCGTCAAAACGATCGCGAACATGGGCGCGTACCTGTCCACGTTTGCGTCTAGCGTGCCGACCATCCTGTACGCGACGCTGCTCGCTGGGCAGTACAAGACGCCAGCAATCTATGCCGAAGTGACGGCGGTGTTCACCAACACCGCGCCGGTCGACGCGTACCGCGGCGCAGGACGGCCTGAGGCCACTTTTGTGGTCGAGCGCATCGTCGAGACCGCGGCGCGTGAGCTGAAGATGGATCCGGCCTTGATTCGGCGCCAGAACTTCATCACCGAGTTCCCGTACGCCACACCGGTCGGCCTGACCTACGACACCGGCAACTACGCGGCGCATCTCGACAAGGCGATCGAAATGGCAGAGGTCTCTGGCTATCCCGCGCGCAAGGCCGCGTCTGCAGCCAAGGGCAAGCTGCGCGGGCTCGGCTACAGCTGCTATATCGAGGCCTGTGGCCTCGCGCCCAGCAACATTGCCGGTGCGCTCGGCGCGCGTGCCGGCCTGTTCGAGGCGGGTGAAGTACGGGTGCACCCGACCGGCACCGTCACCGTGTTCACCGGCTCCCACAGCCACGGCCAGGGGCATGAGACCACGTTCTCGCAAGTGGTCGCGGCCAAACTCGGCATCCCGGTC
>JANYBE010000260.1 GCA_025360945.1 Rhizobacter sp.
CGCAGCGCCTCGACCAACTCCTTGCGTGTCGTCATGCTGATTTGCCTCGTCACGTTGTGCTCCCGCTGGACAATCCAACGGGTAGCAAATTACGTGAGGCAACAGGTCAGCACGTGTAGCATTCTTGATGCGGCAATGCGCCGGCCAGGATAGTTGACGCCGGCCAATCGAGGATGTCTTGCGGCTGAATGCGCGGACCGTGGGGACCACAAAAGCTGCCTCTCACCTACGGCTCTTCATGGCCGCCAGTTCCACTTCGTTGGCGGGGGTCGACGGTCGGCTTCCGCTGCAAACGGCTACCTGGCGGCAGTCACCACGGGCAAGCCTGATCAACGAATTGCGGCGGGCTGGTCAGCTGTCCAAGCGGCCGCGGTCAAGCGTTTCGCTGCCCTCGCTATGGTGAGATTCGACCCAGGCAGCGGTGGAAGTGGCCGACAAGGCAGCTCGAATGTTTGTCGTCGGTGTCAGGGGAATTCTTCAAGGCCCAAGAACGTGGTGCTGCAGGGCGGCACGTTACCTCACCAGCAGAACCGGGATTCTCGAGAGGTGGACGACGCGCTGCGCCACTGAACCGATGAACATGGTGCCGACCGGGCCGCGGCCGTGGGTCCCGATCACGATCTGATCGACAGTGCGCTGATCGGCGGCACTGACAATCTCGTTGGCGGGCGAGCCCATCGCTGCTTCGGTCGTGACCTGTTCGAGTCCGCATTGCCGCGCCTGCGCAAGCGCGCTTTCCAGCAAAGTGTCTTGTCGACGACGATGCAGCCTGTCGATCGACTCATAGTCGTACGGAGGCAACTCGCCGTAATACAGTGGCGACTCGCGCACATTGATCAGCACAACCTCCAGGCCCTTGGTCTGCGGGGCCAGGCGTGCGACGGCTTCTACCGCGCGACGCGAGTGGTCGGAATCGTCGACTGCGATCAAGAATTTCAGCATGAGAAGTTCTCCTGACGTGCGGCTGAGCACCGCGAAATTGCGATCGGACGCGGACACAACGTCTATCGATCGCGCAGCCCCGCGCACTCTCGCGGCGATCGTTCTCCCCATTTTTCAATCAGTTTGCAGGCGACCGGCCATGGCCAGATTGCGCTGGATCAAGGTCGCGAGAACTGGCAGTTGTCGCTTTGACGCTGTCAAATGCGCTGACCAGTCGCTTCTTGACGCTGGCTGGCCGAGATCTGGCAGCCCAATCAATGAACTAAGCGCGTGGCATGCGAGGGCTCACGACAGCGCAGTGCGCCGAGCCTGGTCGAATGCCAGGCAGCACCGAAACGGACACTCGGCACGCCGCGTGATCCTGCACAGCTGGTGAGTCCTGCATCGCAGCACGCTCACTCTCTCGCTCGGCGGCGCGCAGACATTTCGCGGCCCATTTCTCCTCGCTCGCTGACGCGCAACCGCATGCGGGCCTCGGGATAGATCAGCGACTCCTCCAGCGCAATGTGCTCATGCGACAGCGCAATGAACACATCCACGCCCTCGCGCAGGAGGTCGTGGTCGTACCAAGACTGGCCGGCCGCCACGGCCTCAAGATGGGGCGAGAGCTCGAGCCAATCCTCTTCTAACCAGCCGTGATCCTGCTGAAGCGTCTGCACGGCCTGCACGAGTTCAGGCTTGCCGGAGGCAAGCAGCTTCGGAAAGACGTGCCGCTCCTCGTCCTCATGATGGTCACGCGAGGTGGTCGAAAAGAAACGGACGATATCGGCGGCCAACGCCCGCGCCTCTGCATCCGGCCCGCGGCTCTTCAAGGCAGAAACCAGAGCGGCGAGTTTGCCCAGCGTAAAGATCGTCTGCCGATGACAAACGTCAAGCACGTCAAAGCCGTCGTCCGGCGTTGCTGGGTCAAATGGAACAGGTTCATCAGCTGTCGATTTCATCGCAGGCTCCCTGGATGGTCAGCGTTTGACGAGCCCAGGTGGTTCATCAACTTGTTATCAGCCTAGGCTTCGCACAGTCCGCGACTTTGACAAGGCACAAGAGCATGGCCTGCTGCTACCGCCTTCTTCACCGTCAAGATGAGTCATTTGATCTGAATCAACCTGCAGCACAGTTTAGGCAGCCGAGGCAAAGTGTCAGGCTCTTCAATCTCACTGGAACCACCAACTCAGCCAACCAGACGGCGGGCTTTGACGCAGCTCCCGGTGTTCCCGCGCACGGACGAGCGGCCCGAGGAGAGGGTCATGAAGACGGTTGCGCACGAACTCACGCCACAGAACATGCAGGACGTGGCCGGCTATGTGCAAGCAATACCCGGCTTGTAGCTCGGTGCGGCGACGACCTGCCGACCTCTACGGTCAAGTCGGCCTGTCTCTGCTAGTATTACCGAGTAATACTTGGAGGGGCCATGGGAGTGACGACGGTTACCAGCAAGGGACAGGTCACCATTCCGAAAGAGCTGCGGCAACAGCTCGGCATTCGCCAGGGCAGCCGCATCGAGTTCTCGCTGGTCGGCGATCACGTCGAGATGCGGGTTCGGAGTTCGCCGTCTGGCGAGGCCCGAAGTGGGTTCGGCATGCTCAAGAGCCGGCGCACTACCGTGCCGGCGGACTTCGACCCCGCCATGTTGGTCAAGCGCGTGCTCAAGCGATGATTGGCCTGGACACCAACGTTCTCGCCCGGTACTACATCGACGACGAGGCGGACGCTCAGGCGCAGAGCCAGCGCCTGGCAGCTCGGCGCCTCATCGAGTCCGGTCAGCCGCTGATGGTGAGCAAGTCGGTGGTCCTTGAGCTTGAATGGGTCATGCGCGGCTACTACAGCTTCGACCACGCCGAGGTGGCATCTGCCATGCGGCACCTGCTTGAGCAGGCACACATCACCGTCGAAGACCGTGATGCCGTCGAGCGGGCGCTCTCCAACGCTGAGGCGGGCATCGATTTCGCTGACGCGCTGCACCACGCGAGCTACAAGTCTTGCGACAGCGTCGCAACATTTGATGACCGCAAGTTTGCCCGGCGAGCCAAGAAGCTCGGGTTGGCACCGGCTGTGATGGTCGTGTCGTAGCGACCTGCTGGAACCCGAATGGCGAGTTCTCACCCTTGGGCCTTCAGGGCCAGGTTTCGTCACAACGCGTTTGGCGTTTGGCAGAGCGGCACCCGAAAGGCCATGGCGCAGTTCGCGTTGAGTAGTGACGAGCTCACCTGGTGAGCTACCGACCGCTCAGACTGGCTTCGTGGCCCGAGAGTTTTGGGCCGAAGGGGCCTGCGATGCGAGCGCGCGAACTGATGCAGTTGTTGGACCAGACCGCCAGACTCACGCCCGGTCAGCGGGAGCAGTTGATGGCGCATCTGAGGGCTTGGCGCTTGACCAGGCCACGGCCATCGTTCAAAGCCGAATAGAGCAGCATCGTGGCTGCCCGAAGTGTCAGGCCCAGCGGGTGGTGCGCAGCGGACACCGCCCTGAGCAGCATCGGTCAAGAACGTTGGGAGCCTTGCGTCCGAGAGGCGGACGTCGTGCTGGTGGACGGCGGCGATGCCGTGTATCTGGCTCATTGGATGCGCCAGTCGGGCCTCGCGGCCCCGCTGCCGTCGCTGGATCGAACCGAGCCGTCTGGGTGAGGGGCAAGGTCATCATCGCAATAAGATGCCGATCGCGACCGGGGCGAGACGCTCCATCATGGAATCTCTCAGATTCCTCGTGCGAACTGAGCAAGTCGTGTCGGCGAAGTACGGCAAGTTCGCGACGGCAAGTGTTCGTCGTGTGTGGCAATCAGACTTGCTTGCTTCGAAACTCGTCCATTGCGACCTTGAACCGCCTGAGCTTGTCGTACAGGGTTGGTTTGGGCAGGCCAAGTGCAAGCGCCACCAATCCGACGTCGCCCTGGTGCCGACGCATCTCGTCCTTGATGATGGCGCGCTCGATCTGCTCCATTCGCTCCGGCAAGCCACCGCCGTCGTGGCCATCGATGGTCATCGCGGTCAGTCGCTCGCCCAGCAGGCCCAAGACAAATCGATCCGCGACATTGCGCAACTCGCGCACGTTGCCCGGCCACGCATAGCCCATGAGCTCTGCTGATTGAGTGCCGGTCAGCATCGGAGCAGTACGGCGATATCGAGTTGCCGCGGCTAGCGTGAAATGTTCAAACAACAATGGAATGTCTTCGCGGCGAGTTCGCAGCGCGGGCAGTTCGATGAACGCGACGCCGAGGCGGTAGTACAGATCAGCACGAAACCTCTGTGCGTCACTGAGGGCGAGCAAGTTCTCCTTGCTCGCCGCGATGACTCTCGTGTCGACGGGAATCGGCTTGTTCGCACCAATCCGCTCGATGCTTCGTTCTTGGAGCGCACGCAGGAACTTGACTTGGACGGACAGCGGCATGCTTTCGATTTCATCCAGGAACAAGGTGCCGCCGTGGGCGTGCTCGATCTTGCCGATCTGCGTTCGCGTCGCTCCCGTGAATGATCCGATCTCATGGCCAAAGAGCTCGCTCTCCACCAGGGTTTCCGGCAGTCCACCGCAATTGAGTGGGACAAAGTTGCCATGCCGACGTTCACCGTGCGCATGCAGGCATCGGGCAACGACTTCCTTTCCAGTGCCTGTTTCCCCGTAAATCACGACATCCGCCGAGGTCCCGGCCAACGTCAGAATGAGACTGCGCACCCGCTCCATGGTTGCCGATTTGCCGATCAACATCGACTCGATGCCTTGTCGGTTTAGGAGCTGGGTGCGAAGCGCGTCGACCTGCAACGTCAGGCGCCGCTTGTCCGCGGCACGACGTACCACGGCGACTAGGTGGTCCGCCGAGAACGGCTTCGCCAGAAAGTCATAGGCACCGTCGCGCATCGCTTGGACCGCCATCGCGATATCGCCATGGCCGGTCACGAGAATCACCGGCAGGTCCTGGTCGATGGATTGAATCTCCTGCAACCAAGATACGCCACTCGTGCCTGGCAACTTGACATCGGACAACACCACCGCGCAGAGCCCGCTGACGATTTTCGGTCGGACATCCTCGACCGATCGGAATGGGTGAACACAAAAGCCTGCGAGCTGCAGTGCCTGCGTGCTGCCGACGCGGACGTCTTCGTCGTCTTCAACCAGGATCACCTGGACGTCGACTCGCTCAGCCATGCTGAGGCTCCTTGTTTAAGGTATGTGCTCCACCAGCTAGAGGCAGGTCGATGACGAAACGAGCGCCTCCACCGTCAAGATTGCTCGCTTTGAGACTACCGCCAGAATCGCGCACGATGTGCGCGGAGATCACAAGTCCTAATCCGAGTCCTGCTCCGGCAACCTTGGTGGTCACAAAAGGTTCGAACAAGCGCGAAAGGACATCGGCGCGAATCCCTGGACCTGTGTCACTGACAGAAACAATGCACCGGCCTCCTGCCTGGGTCGCCTCGACGCGAATCCGGCGCACCGGGCCACCGGATACGGCATCGATGCCATTGCCGATCAGATTGACCAGAACCTGCTCGAGCCGCACCTCGTCGGCCAATGCCGCCAGATCCTCGGGCGATATGCTGGTCTCGATCTCGACATCTCGTTCGCGCAGCCGATGTGAGAGCAGGAATTGCGCACTGGCAAGTGCATGCTGCAGTACGGCAGGTTTGGGGGGTTGGCGCGCCTTATGCGCGAACACCGTGAGTTGGCGGGCCACTGATCCGAGTCGATCGGTGAGTTGGGCAACCCGTCGAAGATTACTGCATGCTTCGTCCGTGCGGCCCTGCCCGATGAATGCACACGCGTTGTCCGACAACGTGCGCATAGCGGCCAACGGTTGATTGATCTCATGCACCATGCCGGCCGACAGCTGGCCGAGGACTGCCATCTTGCCCGCGTGGACGAGTTCGTCCTGCGTGGCGCGCAGGTGCGACTCGATGGCCTTGCGCGAGCCGACTTCTTCGGCGAGATGCTCGTTGGCCTCGACCAGCTCGGCCGTGCGCTCGTTGACACGCGACTCAAGCGCATCGTGCGCAGCTTGAAGGGCAGCCTGATTCACCAACCGATGGCGCACTGATCGCTGACGCTGCCATTGAAGAACCGCAAGCAACAACAGCACGGACGTGATGAGCGCAACGGTAACCCCCAGATTGCGTGCCGCCGCGTATGTGGCTGCTGTGTCTTCGAGCACGACCAGCTTCCAGGCGGCATGCTCCAGCTCTCTGGTCGCCGAGAAATAGCGGGTTCCCCCCAGACTCACGATCGCCGTCTCGGCGGACAGTCGCTCTTCGACCTTCCAGTCCAAAGGCAGGAGTTCCGCCTTGCCGTAAGGGCGAGCATTGGCGATGTCGTCTCGCAGCCGCTGGGTCAACGGTGTGACAGGCCGGAACTTCCAAGCCGGTTGTGAAGACAAAATAGCGACGCCTCTCTCGTCGATCGCGACTACGTTGCCTGGGAGCTTGCTCCATGCTCGCTCGGTCTTGTCCAGAGTGATCTTGACGGTAGCGACGCCATGCTGTTGCCCGCGACTTTGCAGCGCGTACGACATGTAGTAGCCCGCCAAACCGCTGGTAATTCCAACGCCGTAGAAGCGCCCATGCCCGACTGCGAGCGCTTCTCGCATGTAGGGTCGAAATGACAGGTTCGCCCCAAGAGGCGTGCCCGGTTCGTTCCAGTCGGAAGCGGCCAGGCACAGCCCCGCCCGATTCAGAACGTATACCGTCGTCGCCCCAGCAGTCGCGTTGATTCCGTGAAGGTAGAGATTCACCTCGTTGCGCAAATCGCTGTCCGACGGGGTGTCGATCAATCGGGAAACACTCGGATTCATCTCCAGCAATGACGGCAGGTACTCGAACCGAGCGAGCTCGCCGTCAAGGCTTGCCGCCACAACATCAAGGCGATGCGCTGCCACCACTTGCAGGCGGTCGAGCCCGGACTTCATAGCGACGACGTAGCCGATCGAGCCGATAGTCAGGACGACGGCTATCGCAGATGCCCAGGCGGAAAGCACATTTGCGGGCCTGCGCAACGAAGTGCCGAATCCCTGTGGGCCATTGCGGAGGTCGTGGCGACCGGTCGAACCAGGCGGCGATCGAGCCATAGTGCTTCCGGTTGCAAGTGGGTCCATCGTTATCTACTCTGACGGCGACGACTGCAATTGTGGAAATCCATACACGGCCACGGCCCGGAAGTTGCACCTACTTGGGTGCGACGAACCCCGAGGCCTTGTAGACGGCGTCGATCGTCGCCTTGCCGACGCGCGCTTCCATCTCCTTGTGGACAGGCATCAGCGCTGTTTTCCACTCGTTCGTCTCTTCAGGCGTCAGCGTATAGACCGTAGTCTTGCCGCTGGCGCGCATCTTCTCGAGGTCGTCGACGTTTTCCTTGGTCGCCATCTGATTCGCGAACGCGGTCGCGTCCTTCAGCGCACCGTCAAGTGTGGTGCGAATGTCGGCGGGCAGGCCTTCCCAGAATTTCTTGTTGACGATCACCGCATAGGCCAGGTGGCCGTGGTTCGAGATCGTGGTGTGCTTCTGCACCTCGTAGGTCTTCTGGGTATAGAAGTTCGACGGCACGCCTTCGCAGCCGTCGACCACGCCCGACTGCAGCGCCTGGTACAGCTCGCTGAACGCCATCACCTGCGGCACCGCGCCAAGCGCGCGCATCTCGGCATCGAGCACCTTGGAGCTCTGGATGCGCATCTTCAGGCCCTTGAAGTCGGCCACTTTGTGCAGCGGCTTGTTCGCACTCATGATGTGAAAGCCGTTGTCCCAGAAGGCCAGTCCCTTGACGCCCTTGGGTTCGAGCTTCTTGAACAGGTCGGCGCCAACCGGGCCTTCGGTCACCGCGCGAAACGCCGCCTGGTCCTTGAAGATGAAGGGCAAATCGAAGACCTCGAATTCCTTCACGCCCAGCGGGCCGAACTTGGCCAGCGAGGGTGCAAGCATCTGCACCGAGCCGAGCTGCAGCGCCTCCATCTCTTCCTTATCCTTGTAGAGCTGGCTGTTCGGGTAAACCTCGACCTTGACCTTGCCGCCGGTGCGCTGCTCGGCCAGCTCCTTGAAGCGCTGCGCGCCGTTGCCCTTGGGCGTGTCGGGGGCGACGACGTGGCTGAACTTGATGATGATGGGCGCCTGCGCCTTGGTCATCGAAGGCATCGCGAGTGGGAGCGCGGCGGCGGCTGCGAGCACGGTGCGGCGGGTGATCTGCGTCATGGTGAGTCTCCTGGAGAATGCGTTGGAGTGAGAGAAGAGGCGTCTACTTGGTCGCGCCGGTAGCCTGGTAAACCTGGTCCAGCATCGCCGCGCCGATGCGCGACTCCATTTCCTTGTGGACCGGCCACAAAGTCTTGCGCCAGACCTCGCGCTCGGCCGGCGTCAGGTCCTGGACCTGGGTCTTGCCACTGGCCTTGAGCTCGGCGAGCGCGTCCTTGTTTTCCTGCGCCACGAGCTGTGCTTCGTACTCGGTGGACTGCTTGACCGCACTGTTCAACACCGCCTGAAGGTCGGGCGCGAGGCCGTCCCAGAATTTCTTGTTAACGATCAGTGCGTAACCGGTGTGGGTGTGATTCGTCAGCACGATGTGCTTTTGCACCTCGTAGTACTTCTGCGAGGTGTAGCTGGACAGGATGTTCTCGGTGCCGTCGACGACGCCCGACTGCAGCGCCTGGTAGACCTCGGAGAACGGCATCACCTGCGGCAGTGCGCCCATCGTGCGCAAAGAGGCCTCGAGCACCTTACTGGACGGGATGCGCATCTTCAGGCCCTTGAGGTCGTCGGGCTTGCGCAGCGGCTTGTTGGCCGAGAACACGTGAAAGCCGCCACTCCAGAAGGCCAGGCCCTTGATGCTCTTGTTCTCCAGGCTCGCCATCAGTTCGTGGCCGATCTTGCCGTTGGTGACCTGAACGAACTGCTCCTCGGTCTGGAAGATGTAGGGCAGGTCGAAGATCTCGAACTGCTTGGCGCCGAGAGGGCCGAATTTGGACAGCGACGGCGCCAGCATCTGTACGGCGCCGAGCTGCAACGCTTCCAATTCTTCCTTGTCCTTGTAGAGCTGGCTGTTCGGGTAAACCTCGACCTGGATGCGACCCTTGCTCGCTTGTTCGGCGAGCTGCTTAAAGCGCAGCGCCGCCTTGCCCTTGGGAGTGTCGGGCGTGACGACGTGGCTGAACTTGATGACGATGGGCGCCTGCGCCGACGTGACCGGGGCGAGGGCCACGAACAGCGCGCACACGCCGACGGCGAGCGCCGCGCGGCGAACGATGGATGTCGACAAGGCTTGTCTCCTGTCTTCTTGGAATGGGTTCTTCGCGCCGATTCTCGGCGCGCCGATGGGCCTGGGGAATTGTGGAGTTCCACATTTGTGCCGGCACGTGCAGCGCACCTAGACTTGCTGCATGCCCGAGTCCACCGCCATCGTGACCCCTCCGCCGCGGCCGGCGCTGGCATTGCCGCCACGGCCCGCATTGCGGCGCGGGCTGTGGGCGCTGCCGCTGCTGCTGTCGCTGGCCTTCGTCGTCGCGGTGCTCACCTGGTTGCGCAGCAACGAGCAGTCCGAGCGCGAAGAGCAGCGCGCCGAGTTGATCTCGGACGCGCTCACGCTGCAGGCGCAGGTCAGTCAGCGCATCGAGCAGGAGGCCGCGCTGCTGGCCGAGTTCGCCGCCAGCATGGACCACCACCCGTTGACGCCCGAGACCTTCGTCGCAGCACCCGAAGTGCAGCAGGGCCTGCACCGCTTTTGGGTCGGCCTGACCTGGCTCGACGCCAGCAACCGCATTCGCGTACACCTGCCCGAACTCGCGTCGCGGCCCGACCTGCCCAGCCTGTCGGGCGTAGGCCTGTCCGCGCACCTGGCCGCTAAGCTGGCCTCGGGCGGCGCGCTGGTCGCGCGTTACTCGCCCACCGACATGCTGCGCCAGAATGTGCCCTGGTGGCTGGCGCGCAAGTACGACGTGCGACTGGTCGACAGCTTCGGCGAGGTCATCGCGTCGACCACCGAAGGGCGCGAACTGAGCGGACGCGAATCGCACCGCATCAGCCTGGAGCCAACGCTGACCGACGGCTACCTCGAACTGATCGCGCGCGACCGCGTCCGGCCCTGGTACGGCCGATTTTCCGCCGCGATGGTCGCCGGCTTCGTGGTGCTGATCGCCGCGATCACCTGGATGTTGCGGCGTCAGGTGCTCGACGTGTCGCGCGCCGAAGCCGCGTGGCGCACCGAGGCCGCGTGGCGCAGCGCGATGGAAGACTCGCTCACGGTCGGCCTGCGCGCGCGTGACCTCGATGGCCGGCTCGTCTACACGAACCGCGCCTTCGCCGACATGGTCGGCTTCGCGCCCGAAGATCTGCACGGCCTGCTGCCGCCGATGCCTTACTGGCCGCCCGGTTCGACAGAGGCCGCGATGCAGCGCCACCAGCGCAACATGGCCGGCGAGGCGCCGCGCGAAGGCTACGAGACCCGCTGGCGCCACCGCGACGGGCATGCGCTCGACGTGATGATCTTCGAGACACCACTGGTCGACGCGCGCGGCCAGCAGATCGGCTGGATGGGCTCAGTGCTCGATATCACCGAGCGCAAACGCCTCGAAGACCGCGAGCGCCGCCACACCGAAACGATGGCGCACCACGCACGGCTGACGATGCTGGGCGAAATCGCCTCGACGCTCGCGCTCGATGCGACGCTGCCGGTGGTCGTCGCCGACGCGGTGCTGATCGAGCAGGTCGTGA
>JANYBE010000287.1 GCA_025360945.1 Rhizobacter sp.
CCGTGGACCTGGTCAACGCACTGGAGCAAGAGAAGACTCAAGGCAAGGCCGGGCGCATCGCCAGCAGCATGCTGCGCCTGGACGCGGTGATCCTGGACGAGCTGGGTGGAGAGCGTCAAGCAGGATGTCCGGTAAAACGACATTCAGCGTGGCCGGTTGGACGGGGATGAATGTCGCTGGTTCAGCGGGTCATGGGTTGGGGTCCTTTGGTTGTTTGTCGTTGTCGCTGGATGATTGACGTTGGCGGTTTGTTTTGAGGATGCTGCGGTCGAGTTTTTGCTGGCGCGCAGCTTCTTTGCTTCGGTAGCTCTCGACGTTGTTGAGCTCGAAGATCGTCGAGTGGTGGACCAATCGGTCGATGGCGGCCACTGTCATGCCCGGGTCGGGGAAGACGCTGTCCCAGCCGGAGAACGGCTGATTGGCCGTGATGAGGATGCTCTTGCGCTCGTATCGCTCGGCGATCAGCTCGAACAGCACGCTGGTTTCGGCCTGGTCTTTTCGGACGTAGGAGATGTCGTCCAGGATGAGCAGGTCGTAGCGGTCCAGCCTGGCCAGCGCCTGCGGCAACTGAAGACTCTGGCGGGCAGCCTGCAGGCGCTGTACCAGTTCGCTGGTCCGCATGTACAGCACTCGGTAGCCGGCATCGATCAGTGCGTGGCCGATGCCGCATCCGACATGGCTTTTCCCCACGCCGGGAGGCCCGAAGATCAACACCGTGGCACCTTTGTCGAGCCAGGCGTCGCCGCTGGCCAGCGCCATGACGTGCGCTTTGGACAGCATCGGCACCTCGGCGAAGTCGAAGCTGGCAAGTGTCTTGGTCACGTCCATCTGCGACTCGGTTCGATGGCGCTCGATGCGTCGCTTTGCCCGCTCAGCCAGTTCGTGTTCCAACAGCCCGCCAAGGAATCGGCTCGCAGGCCAGCTCTCCTTGTCCGAACGCTGCGCGAACTCCGCCCACAGGCGCCCGATCGTCGGCAGACGCAGCTCGTTCAACATCAGGGCGTTACGCCCCGGATCGCCGGCGGCGTTCATGCGGTCACCTCCGCGAGCTCAACAGCCTGCGCGCTCGGCAGCAACGCGTCGTAGCGACTCGCCGGCGGGATCTCCACCGTCACCAGCGGCACCTCGGCCTCGCGCGGCATGAACTCCTCGCGCAGGCGTTTCACGTCGGGAAGCACGCCGGCCGCCAGCAACGCGTCGAGCCGCTGCGCCAGCACGGCTTCTACGCCGTCGCGCGCGGCCATCTCCAGCAGCGCGACGATGGCCTGGCACGCCTGGCGCTGCGTCAGCTTGAGTTCGAGCTGTTCCCACGTGCGGCGGTACGCCTCGCGCGGGAACAGCTCGTCGCGGAACACCAGGCCCTTGAACGCCTGGGGCTTGCTTTTGAGGGAAGCGATGAAGTGCCGGTAGTCGAGCTGCCGACCGCGAGTGCTGTGCGCTGCGCGCGTACCGCGTGCCAGCGTCAGCACCACGGTGCCCGACAGGTAGCAATCCAGCCGGTCGCTGTAGAGCCGCACCTTCAGCAGGTGACCGATCAGGCGCGACGGGGCGCTGTACAGAATGGCCCGCACGGTGAAGGTGCCGCTGCGCGTGACCATCGCCTGCTCTTCAACGAAGTCGGTGGTGCGCCGCACGGGCAAGTCCTTCAACTGCGCACGCTCGATGACAAACGCCGCCGCGTTGCGCCGGTTGCGACGCATCACCACTTCGCGCACGAAGCTCTCGTAGCCCGCCCGGTCGTCGAAGTCGCGATGCCCGCGCAGCAGCAGCGCCTGCTCGATCGCCTCCTTCAGGTACCGGTGCGAGGACTCGACGCTGCCGTTTTCATGGCTGACGCCGCGGTTGTTGCGCGTGCCGCCCAGGCCGTAGTGATCGAGCAGCGCCGTGTAGCGCACGGTGAAGTCCTGTTCCTCGGCCAGGTTCTTGAACGCCGCCGACAGACTGTCGGTGCGATGCTCCTGCGGGGCGCCACCGGCCTGCCACAGCGCGTTCTGCAACCCCTTGGACAGGGCCTCAAAGCTCTCGCCTCCCTCAACCACCTCGACATACTCCCACCGCGAGAAGGCGAGCACGAAGTGGTACAGGATGTGGGCGAACGACGCACCGGCGATCGTGACGCACAACTTGCCCATGGCGGTGAAGTCCGACAGACCCTGCTGGCCCGGTGCATGGTCCTGCGGGAAGAACACTTGCCTGTCTGGACCCTTCAGCGCACGCCACTGCCGAACGTGGCGTTGCAGAGTGCGCAGCATCCCGTCGGGGAAGCGCTCGGGGTGATCGTCCTGGAGCTTTCTGAGCAGCGTGACCGCCATCAACTTCGGCGCGCTCTTGAGCAGCGGCACCACCTCGCTCTCCCACACGTCCTCGAACGGATCGGCGCGTGCGCGCCAATATCGCCGCGGAGTTTGCGAGGGCAGCGTGACGGTGGCGCCGCTCTCGATGCGCCGCGCGCTGCGCTCGCTGATGCCGGCCTTGGCTGCGGCCAATTCCTGGGTCTTGTCTTTGCGGTGTTTCATGTAGAGGCGAACCTGGTGATCGGTGATGACGGTGCCTGGCACGGAGCCGACCTCTTCTAGAGACCTGAGCCCGCCAGTCTGACCACACCAACCCGGCGCCGCCGGTGGCTCGTCGCTTGCGGCGGCTACGCCGCCTTCAGCTCCTCACCACCGGCCATCCTGTTTGTCGTCGGACCGGACTTCTTGAGTGTCGCCCCCCACAACTCGGAGAGGCGCAAGCCGGTCTGGGTCGCGAGCAGTAGCAATGTGTGATCGCGGTGGCCGAACCACGTCGCGCGATCGGGCGCAGCAAGGACTGCTTCGATCTCGGAACGCGTCAGGAAATTTACTTCACGCTTGT
>JANYBE010000500.1 GCA_025360945.1 Rhizobacter sp.
TCTGGGGCGGGCTCGGCGGCGATCGCGGCACCGATGGCCAGCGCGAGCAACGCAGCGCCGACAGATCGCAGCTTCTGACAACGGGCGGGCATGGCGGATCTCCGGACGCGAGAACGAGACGTCTCGCGTCCATATCGACCCGCCACCGCACGACTTGAGGACACGCGGTATTCAGGTGACGCGTGGCTTGACCCAGATCCAGGCGAGCAGACCCACGCTCATCATCAGCAGCGACGCGGACGCGAGCGCCACCGTCGAGTGCATCACCAGCGGCGCGATCACGCCGGCCACGAGACCGTTGGCCAGGCTGCCCACGCAGGCCTGGAACGACGAGGCCATACCGCGCCGCTCGGGCACGAGGTCGAGCACCATCAGCGTGACGACCGGCACCATCAGCGCCCAGCCAAAGGCGTAAATGCCCAGCGGCACGATTGCCCACCAGGCCTGCGGCACGAACAGCAGGTTCAGCACGAGGTTGACGATGGACACCAGAAGCATGATCAGAAAGCCGTGGCGAATCTGGTGATGCAGCTTGATGTGCCCGGCCAACCGCCCGGACCAGCGCGCGCCGGCCATGATGCCGGCAATCGTGACCAAAAAGAACCAGAAGAACTGGCCCGGCGCCAGATGCAGGTGATCGCCTAGGAACACCGGGGCCGAGAGCACGTACAGGAACATGCCGTTGAACGGGATGCCGCTGGCCAGCGCCAGCATCATGAAGCGCGCGCTCGAGCCCATCTCCCAGTAGCCGCGCATCAGGTTGCGCACGTTAAAGGGCTGGCGCTGGCTCAGGTGCAGCGTCTCGGGCAGCAGCTGGTAGTTAGCCGCCCACAGGATCACCCCCACCGCGGTGAGGAACCAGAAGATCGCATGCCAGTCAGCGTGCACGAACAGAAAGCCACCGATCATCGGCGCGATCGCCGGCGCCACGCCAAAGTAGATCGTGACCTGGGACATCACGCGCTGCGCGTCGGCCGGCGGGAACATGTCGCGGATCACGGCGCGCGAAATCACGATGCCGGCACCCGCCGACATGCCCTGAACGGTGCGAAAGAACACCAGCGCACCGATGTGCTGCGACAGCGCACAGCCGACCGACGCGAACGTGAACACGACCAAGCCCCACAGCACCACCGGGCGCCGGCCGAAACTGTCGGACAGCGCACCGTGAAACAGATTCATGATCGCGAAGCCGAACAGGTACGCCGACAGCGTCTGCTGCATCTGGACCGGCGTCGCGCCGATCGCGTTGGCAATGCCGGTGAAGGCCGGCAAGTAGGTGTCGATCGAGAACGGCCCGAGCATGCCCAGACAGGCGAGCAGAACGGCCAAAGCCCAGCGCGGTGCGCGCCAAAGGGTGTGTGCGTCGGGATTCATCGAAACGGTCGAGTTTATGCTGCCCTCTCTTGAGCAGGAGCGCGCCCATGAGCCTTGACGCCATCGAGATCCACCCAATCAAGCCGCAGCGGCTGGGCGATTTCCTCGACTTCTTCGACCACCGAGCGTTCATGACAAGCCGAAATGGGTTCGTGCTACTGCCACTTTGCGCATGCCAACCACGCCCGCATCGTACGGAAGGAGCGCACCGCATCCGACAACCGCGCCGCCACCTGCGCCCGCATCGCGTCCGAGACGATGACCGGCTGGCTTGCCTATTCGGATGCCTTGGCGATTGGCTGGTGCAACGCCGGCCCGCGCCGCTTCATCGAGGGCTTGTTCGACGCGCCCGAGACGCTCGCTGACCGCATCGGCGCGATCAGCTGCTTCGGGATCGCCCCAGCGTTGCGCGGCCGGGGTTGTGGCCACGCGGCTGCTCGCAGCAGCGTGAGACGGCCTGCGTGAGCGCGGCTTCGACTGGGCCGAGGCCTATCCGCGAACAGGTTCCGCCAGTGTGGCCGAGAACCACCTCGGGCCGCTGGCGATGTTCACCGCCGCCGGCTTCGAGGCGATCGCACCTAACGGCGAGAACGGCCTGGAATTTCGCAAGGCACTGAATACAAAAGTGTGAAGCAAGCCGATAGGCCGGATTCTGTGCAGCCGACACGCCTTGCGACGCACCGGCCGTGACCGCCATTCCTCTGGGCCGTACATCGCTGCACGGCTCGGTGCCACCTACCCGCCAGCTCCGCGGAGCCACATCAACGCTGGCCTATTTGGTGTTGCTGCGCGTAGAGATTGCCCGTTTCACCCGAACTGAATCGGCTCGTCTCTGTTGCTCTGATCCTCACCTTGCGGTGGACAGTCGTTAGCTGCTACGCCGCCCTGCGCAGTCCGGACCTTCCTCCAGTGCACCCTTTCAGGTCTCGCACCAGCGGCGGTCTGGCTTGCTTCACCGGCAGGATTATGTCCGCGCGTACGGCGCGGTGCGGCGTCGGCGCAACAAATCGGGGGGCTGACGGCTGGCACCTAGCCGGAAACAAGTACTTTCGTCAACCGAACAAGCCATCCCGCGTTCTAATACGTGCCGCGCTCCACCGGTCTGCAGCAATGCGGGCCGGCAGCAAGCTGACTTGATGAGGGCATGTCGCTCAGAGTGCGTTGGCTCAGTGGTTTGCCCTTACCCCCTCGTTCCCAACTGGAGATTGATATGCAAATGAAGAACGCTCTCACCATCGTGGCCGCCGTCGCCGCCGCCATGTTCGCTCAAGTCTCGTTCGCCGCCGACGCAGCCTCGGCTCCGGTCGCTCGCGCCGACGTCAAGGCCGAAACCAAGGCCGCCGAAAAGGCTGGCAAGCTGACCCCGGCCGGCGAAGGCACCACCCCGACCGAAAAGGCCACCGGCAAGTCGACCAAGACCCGCGCCGAGCGCAAGGCTGAAACCAAGGAAGCCGCCAAGGAAGGCAAGCTGACCCCGGCTGGCGAAGGCAGCCCCGCTGCTGCGCCCGCTTCCGGCCCGAAGGTCGACCGCATGGAACGCAAGGCTGCCACCAAGGCCGCCGTGAAGGCTGGCCAGACCACGCCGGCTGGTGAGGGTTCGGACGCTCCGAAGAAGTAAGAACCGCGCGCTTCGGCGCAGGCTCGATCAAGCAGCGGCCTTCGGGCCGCTGTTTTTTTGCCGGGCTAGACCGACTCGGCGCTCAGAAGGCGCACCGTGCGTGGCTTGTCGCTGGGCGCCAGCTCGAAATGCGCGGCGTGTCGCTTCAGGAGCCGGCTCGGTGAGGCGCTCTTGCTCTTCAGGATGCCGTGGCGGCGCAGCGCGTCGCCGACCTCGCCGAGTTGTAATGCAGTGCCGCTGCGCAGACCTGGCACCGCCTGAAGAATCTCCAGCACCTCGGCCGGCAACGCAATCACAACCGGCGCCTTGGCCCGGGCTGCGTGCGCCCGCCGCGGCGCGGGGGCACGTGCGGGCGCGGCCACCGGCGGCGCCTTGCGGTGCGCGAGGTCGATGAACTCGTCGTACGCGAGCGGCGATTCGCCCCCGGTCTTGCCGGCCTGGCCTATGCCCAGCACGCGACAGCCCTTCTCGCGCAGGCGTTGCGCGAGCGGCGCGTAGTCGGAGTCGCTCGAGGCGATCACGACCACGTCGGGGCGCTCGCTGATCGCGAGGTCGATGGCGTCCACTGCGAGCGCGATGTCGGTCGAGTTCTTGCCGGTCGGCACGTTGACCATCGGCCGGATCGCATGGCGGCGGAACAGCTCGGTGTGCTCGATGACCTTTTGCGGGCTGCTGTAGGCGCGCCGAAAGTCGATCGAACCGAAGGTCTTCAGCAGGTGCCCGATGGCCTGCTCGATCACGTCGCCCGAGAGGTTGTCGGCGTCGATCAACAGCGCGACGCAAGTGTGGTCGTTCATGGGCGAGCTCCGAGGAGTTGCCACGCGAGGCTTTCGCCGCCGCGCAGGGGTTTGAGTTGGGCGTCGCCGAAGGGCAGCGCTTCGGGCAGCGTCCAGGCCTGACGCCGCAAGGTGACGCTGCCGCGATTGCGCGGCAAGCCATAGAACGCCGGGCCATTGAAACTCGCGAAAGCTTCGAGCTTGTCGAGTGCGCCCACGCTGTCGAAGGCTTCCGCATACAGCTCGAGTGCCGAGTGTGCGGTGTAACAGCCGGCGCCGCACACCGACTGCTCCTTGAGCTGCGCGGCATGCGGCGCGCTGTCGGTGCCGAGGAAGAATCTTGCGCTGCCCGAGGTGGCGGCCTGCACCAGCGCGAGCCGGTGCAGCTCGCGCTTGAGCACCGGCAGGCAGTAGTAGTGCGGGCGCAAGCCGCCCATGAAAAGCGCGTTGCGGTTGTACAGCAGGTGATGCGCCGTCAGCGTCGCTGCGGTGTGCTCGCCGGCTTCGGCGACGTACTGCGCAGCCTCGCGCGTCGTGATGTGCTCGAACACGACCTTCAGTGCGGGAAAGTCGCGTCGCAACGGCGCCATCACGCGCTCGATAAACACCGCCTCGCGGTCGAACACGTCGACCTGCGGGTCGGTCACTTCGCCGTGCACGAGCAGCAGCAAGCCTTCGCGCTGCATCGCTTCCAGCGTCTTGTGGGTGTTGCGGACGTCGCTCACGCCGGCATCGCTATTGGTCGTCGCACCCGCGGGGTAGAGCTTGAGTGCGACCACGCCGGCGGCCTTCGCGCGCACGATCTCGTCGGGCGGCGTCAGGTCAGTCAAGTACAGCGTCATCAGCGGCTCGAAGTCCGCCGGCGTGGTCGCACTCAAGCTCTACCCCGCGGGTGCGACGACCAATAGCGATGCCGGCGTGAGCGACGTCCGCAACACCCACAAGACGCTGGAAGCGATGCAGCGCGAAGGCTTG
>JANYBE010000333.1 GCA_025360945.1 Rhizobacter sp.
CGACCGCCACGACAACGCAGCCGACGGCGGCGACCACGACCGTGGCGATGAGCCAGCGGCTGAGCGCCCGCAGCGGGCGCTCGGTCCAGAACGGACGCAGCGCGTCGGCGATCAGAAAGGCAAATGGCGGCAGCGCCGGAAGGATGTAGCCGACAAGTTTCGAATTGGGCAACGAGAAGAACACCGTGACCGTGGCCGCCCACGTCAGCATCAGCATGCGCAAGTCCGCATGCCTGGCTTCAGGTGCCGGTCGCCGGCGCAGCCAGGCCAGCAGCCAGGGCGACCACGGCAGCGTCAGCACCAACAGCACGATCGGGTAGAACCACCAGGGCTGCGGATTGTTAAAGCCCGTCGACACGAAGCGTTGAAAGTGCTGGACCACGAAAAAGTAGTGCTCGAAGTCGGGAAAACGCGCCTGAACGGCCATGAACCACGGCGCCGCGACGGCGGCCAGCACCAGCCAGCCCGGCGCCCATGTCAACAGCGCGAAGACCCTGCCCACCCGGCGTGTGCTCAGGCCCCACACGACCAGCACGAGCGGCGGCAGCACCACGCCGATCAGGCCCTTGGCCAGCAGGCCGAGCGCTGCCGCGACGAAGGCCACCGCAAGTACCCGCCGGTACGGCAGACCTGCATCGCGCGCCAACGCCGCATGCGCGACGAGCATGATCGTCGCCGATATGCAGGCGGCCACCAGCAGGTCCATGTTCGCGTACTGCGCCGCGCCATAGAACAGCGGCGCAGTCGCCAGAACGATGACGCTTGCCCACGCCTGCCCGCGGCCCACCCAGCGGCGCACGAAAGCGAACAGGCCCGAGGCGATCACCACCGACGCGAGCCACGCCGCCGCACGGGCCGCCGCCACGCCGGGCCCGAACAAGGTCATCGAACCCGCCGTGATCCAGTAGAACAGCGGAGGCTTGTGAAAGAACGGCAGGCCATCGAGCGTCGGCACGAGCCAGTTGCCGCTGCGCAGCATCTCCCACGCGACCCCCACGTAGCGCCCTTCGTCGGGAATGGCGAGCGGCCGAAGCCAGGCCGTGCAACCGAACCACAGTCCGGCGAGCACCAGACATGTGAGCCATTCGGGCCAGCGCAGAACGCTGCGCCCATGCGGGCGCGACGCTCTGTCAAGAGAGCGGGAACTAGAGGAAGTCATGGCGAGGCCGTCGCAGCGAAATGCTGTAGACAGATAGTCTCACGGGCCGCGACTTAGCTGCCACTTAAGTCGAGGCAATGACCGGTTCGCCCAGCGCGAAGAAGCGAGAAGAAGCAACACACTGGCTTGACTGAGGCGATCGCTCAGTCTGCCGTGGCTTACGATGTTGCGATGGATGCCGCTGCCACCCCCACCCGATACGATCGTCGCTCCATCTCACTGCACTGGCTGAGCGCCGCGCTGGTTCTCGGGCTCTGGGCGCTCGGCCAGAGCATCGACCTGTTCCCCAAAGGCGGTGCGCGCATTGCCGCTCGAAGTCTGCACCTCAGCTTCGGCGCGACGTTGGCACTGGTGCTGGCTTACCGCATCTGGTGGCGGCTCACGGCAGGGGCACGCCTGCCCTCAGCCGGTGCGGGCTGGATCGACAGGCTCGCGTCGCTGGCGCACAGGGCGCTGTACCTGCTGCTGATCTGCACGGTCGTGCTCGGCGTGGCCAACACCTGGGTGCGCGGCGATACCTTGTTCAACCTCTTCACCATACCCGAATTCGAGCCCGGCAATCGCGATCTGCGCGAAACCGTGGAGGACTGGCATGGCCTGTCCGCCAACATCCTGCTGGCGCTTGTGTCCCTGCATGCGGCTGCCGGCCTTCTGCACCACTTCGTGCGCAAGGACGACGTACTGCGCCGGATGCTGCCGCGGCCATGATCTACAGGCTCGGCTCGGCCTGCAGTTAGTCGGCCACGTCTCGCATGTTCTGTGCTGTGAGGTCGTGCGCGACCGTCTTCATGATGCTGCGTTCGGGACGCTCTCGCGTGCGCTGGAACACCAGGAGCTGCTTGATCCGGTAGTGCGCGTGCTGACCGGCCAGACGTGGGAACGTCGCGTTGCCTTTGCCCTTGGGGGCATGTGACATGAGGAGCACGTCGGCACGCCCTTGGGCCGTTGAAGCCCTGAGCCGTTGAAGCCCTTGAGCCGTTGAGCCGTTGAAGCCGTTGAAGCCGTTGAAGCCGTTGAAGCCGTTGAAGCCGCTCTAGCGGGACCTTCGCAAGTTTCATGTATTTCTGGGCCGGAGACAGCCCAGATTCACTTGGATTGAAGGTTTTGCGTTATTCTTGATGCGCCGCCACTGCTACATGAAATAAGTGCATATTTTCGAGCGCGAGGTCAATGG
>JANYBE010000376.1 GCA_025360945.1 Rhizobacter sp.
GCTACATGCACATCACTGACCGCAGCAAGGACGTGATCAAGTCCGGCGGCGAGTGGATAGGCTCGATCGACCTCGAGAACATCGCGATGGCCAACCCCAAGGTTGCAATGGCCGCCTGCATCGCCGCCAGGCACGCGAAGTGGGACGAGCGCCCGTTGCTGATCGTCGTGAAGAAGCCCGGCGTCGAACTCACGCGCGACGAGATGCTGGCGTTCTTCGAAGGCCGCATCGCGAAGTGGTGGACACCGGACGACGTGATCTTCGTCGACGCGATCCCGCTCGGTGCCACCGGCAAGATGCTGAAGAACCGCCTGCGCGAGATGTATGGCGACGCGCTGCTGAAGCCGAGCTGATTTGCACGCAGGCCTCGTCTACGCCGCCCTCGCTTTCGTCTGGTGGGGGCTATTCCCGCTCTACTTCCGCATCGTCACCACGGTGCCTGCGCCGCAGATCCTGGCGCACCGCGTCGTGTGGTGTCTGCTGTTCCTCGCCGCGCTGCTCACGTCGCGCCGGCAATGGGGCTGGCTGCGACGGGTGATGGGGCAACCCAAGGTACTCGCGGCGTTCGTCGCCAGCGCGTTGCTGATCGGCGCGAACTGGCTCGCCTACATCTGGGCCGTGAGCCATGGCCATGTCCTCGAGGCGAGCCTGGGCTACTTCATCACGCCATTGGTGAATGTGCTGCTCGGCATGACGCTGCTGCACGAGAGGCTGCGGCGCGCGCAATGGCTGGCGCTGACGATCGCCACCTGCGGCGTGGTGTGGCTCACGCTGCAAGGCGGACGGCCGCCATGGATCGCGCTCTCGCTCGCGATAAGCTTTGGTGGCTACGGCTTGCTGCGCAAGATCGCCGTGCTCGGCGCGCTCGAAGGGTTGGCGCTCGAAACCTTGCTGCTCGCGCCGCTGGCGCTGCTGGTGCTGGGCATCGCCGCGCTACACGGCAGCGCAAGCTTCCCGGCGCCGGACGCACTGACCAACCTCTGGATGATCGCGCTCGGCCCGATCACAGCCGTGCCGTTGCTGTTGTTCGCCGCCGGCGCACGACGCCTGTCGATGGCGACGCTGGGCATCGAGCAATACCTTGGCCCGTCGATCCAGTTCGTGCTCGGCGTGTGGGTGTTCGACGAGCCGTTCTCGGCCGCGCGATTCGCCGGCTTCGCCTGCATCTGGCTCGCATTGGTGATCTACACGTTGGATGGCTGGCGACGCGCGGCCCGGCCGGCCGCGCCCGCCTGATCGCTCAGGCCGCGAGCGCCACAGGTGCCGACGCGCGGATGAGGTGATCGAACGCACCGAGCGCCGCTTTCGCGCCGTCGCCGGTCGCGATGATGATCTGCTTGAAGGGCACGGTCGTCACGTCGCCGGCTGCGAACACGCCGGGCAGCGATGTCTGGCCGCGCGCATCGACGACGATCTCGCCATGGCGCGACAGCTCCAGCGTGCCCTTGAGCCACTCCGAGTTCGGCACCAGGCCGATCTGCACGAACACGCCTTCGAGGGCGACGTGTTTTGAATCGCCGCTCGCGCGGTCGACGTAGCGCAGACCGTTGACCTTGCCGTCTACGCCGGTGATCTCTGTCGTCTGCGCCTGGGTGTGAACGACGACATTGGGCAGGCTTTTGAGCTTGCTCACCAGCACCGCGTCGGCGCGCAGCTGGTCGCCGAACTCGATCAGCGTGACGTGACCGACGATGCCTGCGAGGTCGATCGCCGCTTCGACACCCGAATTGCCGCCGCCGATCACGGCGACGCGCTTGCCCTTGAACAGCGGACCGTCGCAGTGCGGGCAGTACGCCACGCCCTTGTTGCGGTATTCCTTTTCGCCAGGCACATTGACCTCGCGCCAGCGGGCGCCGGTCGAGAGGATCACGGTCTTACTCTTCAGCGTCGCGCCGTTTGCCAGCTCGATGCTGATCAGGCCGTTCTTCTCGCTCGCCGGAATCAGCTTCTCGGCGCGCTGCAGATTCAGAATCTCGACACCGTACTGCTTCGCGTGCTGCTCCAGCGCGAGTGCAAACTTCGGTCCGTCGGTCTCGAGCACCGAGATGAAGTTCTCAATGCCCAGTGTGTCCAGCGTCTGACCACCGAAGCGTTCGGCGAGTACACCGGTGCGGATGCCCTTGCGCGCGGCGTACACCGCGGCGGCGGCGCCCGCGGGGCCACCACCGACGATCAGCACGTCGTATGCGTACTTCGCATTGAGCTTCACCGCATCGCGCGCGGCAGCACCGATATCGAGCTTCGCGACGATGGCTTCGACGTCCATCCGGCCCTGGCCGAACAGCTCGCCGTTCAGAAACACCATCGGCACCGCCATGATCTGGCGCTCGGCCACTTCCTTTTGGTACAGCCCGCCGTCGATCACGACGCTGTGCACACGCGGGTTCAGCACCGCCATCAGGTTCAGTGCCTGCACCACGTCCGGGCAGTTGTGGCAGGTCAAAGACATGTAGGTCTCGAAGCGGAAGTCGCCGTCGAGGTTCCTGATCTGCTCGACGAGTTCGGCCTCGATTTTCGGCGGGTGGCCGCCGACCTGCAGCAGCGCCAGCACCAGCGAAGTGAACTCATGCCCCATCGGAATCGCCGCGAAACGGATACGCGCCGCCTCGCCGAGGCGGTTCAGCGTGAACGACGGCTTGCGGGAGTCCGTGCCGTCGGTCTTCAAGGTGATCTTGTCGGTCAGCGAGATGATGTCCTGCAGCAGGCCATGCATCTCCTGAGCGGCGGCGCTGTCGTCCAGCGACGCCGTGATTTCGAAAGGCAGCTTAACGCGTTCGAGGTAGGCCTTGAGCTGTGCCCTCAGGTTAGCGTCCAACATCGTGAAACTCCTCTCGTGTTCAGTGGGTGATCAGATCTTGCCGACGAGATCGAGCGACGGCGTCAGCGTCGCAGCGCCTTCGGTCCACTTCGCCGGGCAGACTTCACCCGGGTGCGCGGCGACGTACTGCGCGGCCTTGACCTTGCGCAGCAACTCCGACGCGTCGCGGCCGATGCCGTTGTCGTGCACTTCCATGAGCTTGATGAAGCCTTCGGGATTGATCACGAAGGTGCCACGCAGCGCCATCCCTTCGTCTTCGATCAGCACTTCGAAGTTGCGCGATAGCTGTTGCGTCGGGTCGCCGATCAGCGCGTACTTGACCTTCTTGATCGCCTCCGAGGTGTCGTGCCAGGCCTTGTGCGCAAAGTGGCTGTCGGTCGACACGCCGTAGACCTCGACGCCCAGGTCCTTGAACTGCGCATGGTGGTCGGCCAGGTCTTCGAGCTCGGTCGGGCAAACGAAGGTGAAATCGGCCGGGTAGAACATCACGACGGCCCACTTGCCCTTTAGCGTGTCTTGCGTCACCGGGATGAACTTG
>JANYBE010000397.1 GCA_025360945.1 Rhizobacter sp.
GTAGGCATACCAGGAGCCGCTCTTTTCGAGCACCTTCTGTTCGACACCCATGTCAATGATTTCGCCTTCGCGGCTGATGCCCTGGCCGTAGAGGATGTCGAACTCGGCAGTCTTGAACGGTGGTGAGACCTTGTTTTTGACGACCTTGACCTTGGTCTCGTTGCCGATGACTTCTTCGCCCTTCTTGATCGAGCCGATGCGGCGAATGTCGAGCCGCACCGAGGCATAAAACTTCAGCGCGTTGCCGCCGGTGGTGGTCTCGGGCGAACCGAACATCACGCCGATCTTCATGCGGATCTGGTTGATGAAGATCACCATCGTGTTGGTGCGCTTGATGCTGCCGGTAAGCTTGCGCAGCGCCTGGCTCATCAGCCGGGCCTGTAGGCCGGGCAAGGAATCGCCCATCTCGCCCTCGATTTCGGCCTTGGGCGTGAGTGCAGCGACCGAGTCGATGACGACCAGGTCGACCGAGGCAGAGCGCACCAGCGCGTCGACGATCTCGAGCGCCTGCTCGCCGGTGTCGGGCTGGCTGATCAGCAGGTCTTGGAGGTTTACGCCGAGCTTTTGGGCGTAGCCGATGTCGAGCGCGTGCTCGGCGTCGATGAAGGCGCAGGTGCCGCCGACGCGTTGCATCTCGGCGATGACCTGCAGCGTGAGCGTGGTCTTGCCGCTCGACTCGGGGCCGTAGATCTCGACGACTCGACCGCGCGGCAGGCCGCCGACGCCCAGTGCCATGTCCAGGCCCAGCGAACCGGTCGAGACGACCTCGATGTCTTCGATCACCTCGCCTTCACCCAGGCGCATGATCGTGCCCTTGCCGAACTGCTTTTCGATCTGCGCCAGCGCGGCTTGCAGGGCCTTGGCCTTCTCGCTGTTGATGGGGGTGGCGGGTTGCGAAACTTTGGCCGTTGCGTCCAAGGGGTTCTCCTGAAGATTGCAGGCATTATCTCAAAAGCTGGATGTTTGTACAGTACCCGTACGCGACTTTTCAATGGCATCCCTACAATTGAAGCAGGAGACAAAGCATGCGCATCCTGATCGCGGAAGATGATCAAGTGCTCGCCGACGGCTTGTTGCGCTCGCTGCGCAATGCCGGCTATTCGGCGGACCAGGTCGGCAGCGGCACAGAGGCGGATGCGGCGCTGGCCTCGCATGAGTTCGATCTCGTGATCCTCGATCTGGGGCTGCCCCGGCTGCATGGGCTGGAGGTGCTGCGCAAGCTGCGCGCGCGCGGCTCGAGCGTACCGGTGCTGATCCTCACCGCAGCCGACAGCGTCGAGCAGCGCGTCAAGGGGCTGGATCTGGGTGCCGACGATTACATGGCCAAGCCGTTCTCGTTGCAGGAGCTCGAGGCCCGCGTGCGCGCGCTCACGCGGCGCGGCCTGGGCTCGGCGTCGGCAGTGATCAAGCACGGGCCGCTGAGCTTCGACGCGACCGGGCGCGTGGCCTACCTGAACGACCAGATGGTGGAACTCTCGGCGCGTGAACTGAGCCTTCTCGAAGTGTTGCTGCAACGCGCCGGCCGGCTCGTCAGCAAGGAGCAGCTGGTCGAGTTGCTGTGCGCCTGGGGCGAAGAAGTCAGCAACAACGCGATCGAGGTCTACATCCATCGCCTGCGCAAGAAGATCGAGCAGGGTCCGGTGCGCATCGCGACCGTGCGCGGGCTGGGCTACTGCCTGGAAAAGATCGCCGCTTGAAATCGATCGAACCAGCGCCGCGCGAGCAACGCTCGCTGTTCGGCGAGATCCTCGACTGGATGCTCGCGCCGCTGCTGCTGCTGTGGCCGATGAGCGTGGTGCTGACCTGGTTGGTCGCCCAGGGCATCGCCAACCGACCCTTCGACCGCGAGCTCGGCGAGATGGCGCGCGTGCTGTCCAAGGAGGTCGCGGTGCGCGAGACCCCCGACGGCCGCGCGCAGGCGGTGTTCAAGCTGCCCGCGGCGGCGTCGGAGATCCTGCGCACCGACGAAGCCGATGACGTCTACTATCAGGTGCTTGGCGTGCGCGGCGAGTTCATCAGCGGCGACAGCGCCCTGCCGGTGCCGACCGACGAAGACCGTGCACCGCCGGGCGAGGTGCGCTTTCGTGACGAGACGCTGAACAACGACGCCGTGCGCGTTGCTTACCTCTGGGTCAACGTGCAGGACGGCATCACCGCCCGCGCCGGCGTCGAGGCCCCGCTGGTGCAAGTCGCCGAGACACTGGGCAAGCGTTCGAGGCTTGCCACCGAGATCATCAAGGGCGTGATCCTGCCGCAGTTTGTAATCCTGCCCCTGGCCGTGCTTCTCGTATGGCTGGCGCTGGCACGCGGCATCGCACCGCTGAACCAGTTGCAGCAGCGCATCCGCAATCGCGACAGCAGCGACCTGAGCCCGATCGACGAACGCCAGGCGCCCGAAGAGGTCTCGCCGCTGGTGCGCGCGATCAACGACCTGCTGGCGCGCCTCGACCAGTCGATGAGCGCGCAAAAGCACTTTCTCGCAGATGCGGCGCACCAGCTGAAGACGCCACTGGCCGGCCTGCGCACCCAGGCCGAGCTCGCGCAGCGTCAGATCGGCGCCGGCCAGCACGATCCCCAGGCGCTTAAGAAGACCTTGCAGCAGATCGCGCGTTCGAGCCAGAGTGCGGCGCACATGGTCAACCAGCTGCTGGCGATGGCGCGCGCCGAAAACCAGGAGCACGCCGCGAATCAGCAGCCGGTGAACCTAGCGCGGCTGGCCACCGAGACGGTTCACGACTTCGTGCCGCGCGCGATTGAGAAGCGCATCGACCTCGGCTACGAGGGGCCGAGCGAAGCCGCGGGCGCGCGCAACAGCCAGGGCCCGATCGTGCTCGGCCACGCGCTGCTGCTGCGCGAGCTGATCCGCAACCTGGTGGACAACGCGCTGCAGTACACGCCGGCTGGCGGCAC
The DNA here is from genome assembly GCA_025360945.1 of Rhizobacter sp. Classification (GTDB taxonomy): domain Bacteria; phylum Pseudomonadota; class Gammaproteobacteria; order Burkholderiales; family Burkholderiaceae_C; genus LMDS01. The sequence goes on from JANYBE010000397.1 coordinate 2,911, forward strand.
GGTCACGGTGCGGGTGATCGACGACCCGTTCGGCCAGGTCGTCGTGCTGCAGGTCGAGGACTCGGGTCCGGGCATCTCGGCGGCCGAGCGCGACCAGGTGTTCCAGCCCTTCTACCGCTCGCTCGGCACCAACGTCGACGGCTCCGGCCTGGGCCTAGCGATCGTGCGCGAGATCGCGCAACAGCACCGCGCCGAAGTCACACTCGAAGATGCGAACCTGCGCCGCCGACCCGGACTGACCGAGCATGCCCAGGCACCGCACGGCCCAGGCGCGCGCTTCACGCTGCGCTTGCCGGCAGCACCACGCGTCGGTCCGCCAACTGATGGGGAAGGGACCTCGTGAATGTGCCAACGCGGCGACTCTTCGACGGCATGCTGGCCGACGACAAGGTCAGCGGCGCCATCGCCCATCAGCAGCATCGCTCGCATTGGGGCGCGGGCCGGCCTGCCCACCCAGCCACGGGGCTGCATCTGACGTTGCACTTCCACGGCGAGATCGACGCGCCACGCGAACACGCGCTGCGCAACGCGCTCATCGGGCAAAGACGTCGCCCGGTTCGAGTTGCTGGGCCGCCGGCGCCCTACGAGGTGCTGGACCGCTACGGCGCCATTTAGCTCTGGATCAGCCGCCGGCTCTTCGCGATTGACATCAGCATCCCCAGCCCGAGCCCGAGCGTGACCATCGCGGTGCCGCCATAGCTGATGAACGGCAGCGGCACGCCCACCACCGGCAGGATGCCGCTGACCATGCCCATGTTGACGAAGGCATAGGTGAACCAGCTCAGCGAGATCGCGCCCGCGAGCAGCCGCGTGAACACGGTCGGCGCCTCGGCCGCGATCATCAGGCCGCGGAAGATCAGGAAGATGAAGCCCAGCACCAGGCAACCGCAGCCGACCAGCCCGAATTCCTCGGAGAACGCGGCGAAGATGAAGTCAGTCGTGCGCTCGGGAATGAATTCGAGGTGCGTCTGCGTGCCCTTCATGAAGCCCTTGCCCTGGACGCCACCGGAGCCGATCGCGATCATTCCCTGGATGATGTGAAAGCCCTTGCCGAGCGGGTCGGTCGTCGGGTCGAGCAGCGTGCAGACGCGATTCTTCTGGTAGTCGCGCATCATTGGCCACTTCACGTCGGGCTGGCAGATGTGGTCTTCCGACACGACGATGGCGGTGACTGCCACGGCGCCAACCACCAGCACCGGGATGATCAGCTTCCACGACAGGCCGGCGAAGAAGATCACATACAGACCCGCCGACAGCACCAGGATCGCGGTGCCCAGGTCGGGCTGCTTGACGATCAACGCCACCGGCACCGCGACCAATAGCAGCGCGATCAAGAAATCGGGCGCACGCAGCTGGCCCTCGCGGCGCTGGAACCACCAGGCGAGCATCAGCGGCATCGCGATCTTCATGATCTCGCTCGGCTGGATCACGACGCCGACGTTGAGCCAGCGCGTCGCACCCTTCTTCGTGACGCCCGTGACCGCGACCGCGACCAGCAAAGCGATGCCGACGGTGTACAGCGGCAGCGCGAACTTCATCATCGTCTGAGGCGAAATCTGCGCAACGACGAAGACCACGCCGAGCGCGAGCAGCATGTTGCGGCCGTGATCGACGAAGCGCGTGCCGGCATCGAAGCCGGCCGAGTACATCGTCAGCAGGCCCGCCGCTCCAAGCAGCAGCAGCGCCACCAGCAGCGGGCCGTCGAAGCCAGTGAAGACGGGCCGCAGGCGCTGCCACGGCGAAGGCATGTCGAAAACTGCACTCATCTCATCGAAGCTTTAAACCCAGCGCGACGCGCTGTGAAGCCGACGCAGCAGACGCCGCCGCCGCGGCAGCCGGCGCGCTCGCCGCTGGGTTCAGGCCCACCGCGCCATCGACCGTCGTTCCCGGCAACGGCACCGAGGCGATCGGCCGCTGCGTGCCGATCGGTGCCGTCGACTGGCCCAGCTGGGTCGCGGCGATGTCGGCCTCGCTCGGGTACTGGCCGCTGAGCACGAAGTCGAACACGCGACGTGCGATCGGCGCGGCGGCGCCGGCGCCGAAGCCGGCGTTCTCGACGACCAGCGCGAGCGCGATGCGCGGTTCGTCGACCGGCGCGAACGCGGCATAAAGCGCGTTGTCGCGATGGCGCTCGTCAATGTTGCGCGCGTTGTATTTTTCGCCCTGCTTGATGCCGACCACCTGCGCGGTGCCGGTCTTGCCACCCGACTGGTACGGCGCGTTCAGGAACGAGCCGCGCGAGGTGCCCTCTTGCGTCACGCCGTACATCGCGTGGCGGATGAACTCGACGTGCTCGGGTTTCCAGTCCAGCGGCGGCAAGGCCTCGCCCACCATGCGCGACTGAACCCGCGTCTCGAAGTTTTCGACCACCTTCACGAGGTGCGGCTTGAAGCGCTGCCCGCCGGCCGCGAGCGTGGCGGTGGCCTGCGCGAGCTGCAGCATCGTGAAGGTGTTCTGGCCCTGGCCGATGCCGAGCGAGATGGTCTCGCCGGCGTACCACTTCTGCAGCTCCTTCTTCTTGTATGCGTTGCGCTTCCACTCGGTCGAGGGCAGCACGCCGCGCAACTCGCCCTGCATGTCGATGCCGGTCAGCTGCCCCAGGCCGAGCGGCGCCATGAAGTCGTGGATCGCGTCGACGCCGAGGTCGCCGGCAAGTGTGAAGTAGTACGTGTCGCAGGACTGCACGATCGACTTGTACATGTCGACCGCGCCGTGGCCGCCTTCCTTGTCGTCGTTGAAGCGGTGGCCACCGAACATGAAGTAGCCCGGGTCGTAGGTGATCTGCTGCGGGGTGCGCTTGCCCAGCGTCAGCGCGGCCAGCGCCATGAAGGGCTTATAGGTCGAGCCTGGCGAATAGGTGCCGCGCAGCGCGCGGTTCAGCAGCGGCTTGTCGAGCGACTCGTTCAGCGCCTTCCAGCTGTCCGCGTCGATGCCATCGACGAACAGGTTCGGATCGAAGTTGGGCTTGCTCACGAATGCCAGGATCTCGCCGTTGCGCGGATCCATGGCAACGAGCGCGCCGCGGCGCTCGCCGAACAGCTCCTCGACCAGCGCCTGCAGGCGGATGTCAATCGACATCACGAGCGCGTTGCCCGGCGTCGCCGGATTGCTCTTCAGGCGCCGCACCGGGTGGCCGGCAGCGCTGGTTTCCATCTCCTCGAAGCCGGTCGTGCCGTGCAGCTCGGCCTCGTAGCTCTGCTCGACCCCGAGCTTGCCGATGTACTGCGTGCCGCGGTAGTTGGCCTCGTCGTCGGAGTCGTCGATCTTGTCCTTCACGGCCTCGTTGATGCGGCCGATGTAGCCGATCAGGTGGCTGCCGACCTGGCCGAGCGGGTAATTGCGGAACAGCCGCGCCTTGATGTCGACCCCCGCGAACATGAAGCGCTGCGCGGTGAAGCGCGCGACCTCGTCATCGGAGAGCTTGGTGCGGATCGGCAGCGACTCGAAGCTCCTGTTCTCGTCCATCAACCGCTTGAAGCGCTTGCGGTCG
>JANYBE010000454.1 GCA_025360945.1 Rhizobacter sp.
GCCAAAGTCACCCGCGCCCGGGCAGCATTGAATAAGAACACTTCTAATTGACGCACTACACTAGTTGACGCCGGCCACCCCCGCCCACTCGCGGAACCCAGGAGAAGCTGCTGCTGAACTACCGGTAGGCGCAGTCGCCTCTGGCGGCTTCCGGCAGAAAGCGAAACGGCTGTTGGAGCGATCCAGCAGCCGTTCGTCATTTTCAGGTGTATCGCGCCCTTCGGACCCAGGTTTAACGATAAGCTGGCGCGACTTGCGGGAAGGCATAAGCCGGCAACAAAGCCGTCTTGTGGCTGACCTGTCACACCAATAACTGGGCGACGTTGGCGGCGCTTGGTGCGACCGGCAGGAATCGAACCTGCGCCTAAGCCTTCGGAGGGCCCAATGATATCCACTTCACCACGGTCGCTCGTGAGCCTTCGATTCTAGCGTCCTGCATCAGCCTGCCGTTGCCGGCCCGCCGGCCCGCGAGAGGCGACGTGCCGGGGCCCTATAATTTCGCGGTTTTGCGCACATTTCAAGCCTGTCATGGCGGTGCGCTTTCGCAGTTGAGGACTCCATGAGCGACGCCACCAGCCAACACGGTCACCAAAACGATCACGACGACGGCCCGCACGAAGGCCCCATCAAGACGCCGAAGCAGCTCATCCTCGCGGTCTTCTATGCGTTCGTGATCCCGATCGCGGTCATCGTGCTCTTAGTGATCTACGTCACCAGCGATCACCGCCCTGCCGCCGGCAGCGACGGCCTGAGCAAGGAAGCCGTCGCCGAGCGCATTCACCCGATCGGCATGGTGCAGGTGAAGGATGCCTCAGATCTGTCGACGCTCAAGACCGGCGAACAGGTCTTTGCCGCGCAATGCACGACCTGCCACACGGCAGGCCTCGTCGGCGCGCCCAAGTTCGGCGACGCCGACGCCTGGGGCCCGCGCATCAAGAGCGGCTACGAGGCGCTGCTGCACTCGGCGCTCGCGGGCAAGGGCCAGATGGGTGCGCAGGGCGGTGGCGATTACACCGACCTCGAAGTCGGCCGCGCGGTGGTCTACATGGCGAACAAGGGCGGTGCCAAGTTCGACGAGCCCAAGGCGCCCGCGGCAGGTGCGTCGGCTCCCGCCGCAGCCCCGGCCATGGTAGCCGCGGCGCCTGCACCAACCGCGGCAACCACGGCCATCGTTGCCGCGGCCGAGCCCGCCAAGGCCGCGACGACCGGCTCCGTGCCGGCGCTGTACACGCAAATCTGCCAGACCTGCCACGCTGCTGGCGTCGCAGGTGCCCCGAAAATCGGCGACAAGACCGCGTGGGCGCCGCGCCTCGCGCAAGGCGTCGATGGCCTGACGGCGAGCGCGATCAAGGGCAAGAACGCGATGCCGCCAAAGGGTGGCTCTACCGCTTCCGACGCCGACATCAAGGCAGTCGTAGCCTACATGGTGAGCAGCGTCAAGTAACTGGTTCGCACTGCGACTCTAAAGCCGGCTAGCGCATGGCTAGCGCGGGCGTCTGCGCCTTCAAGCCGCTTTGACTGGCTTCAGGCAGTAGCCGAAGCGTGCCGGTAAGGCGTCGAACCGGGTCTCAGCCGGCATCCAAAGTCCGGCCTGGACCGCATCGGCCGCGAGGTTCATGTCTAGCGTGTGGACAATGCCCAGACCGAGGTCGGTGGCGAGAAACAGTCGGCCTTGCTCGTCGAGCCATGCCGAGGCGAACTGCGCTGCGCGGCCGGTGTGGCTGATGACATCGGGCGCGCCGGCGTGACGCACCGTCAGGCGCCAGACCCACGGCGCAGCCTCGAGCTCGACATACACCCTCTGCGGCCCATTCTGGAAGAACCAGCACCCGGCATCGTCGGTCAGGTAGTTGCGCTCAATGAACTCGCGCAGCTTCTCGTGCAGGATGCGGCTGCCCTTGACCCGCGGAAACGGGCCAGCCGCCTGCACCCGCTCGTCGCGCATGTACCACTCGCCGCGCGCGTCGAGCGCGAGCCAGTCGTAACAATGGGGCACGTTGGGCCACTTCTTCAGCGCCTGCCTGACGATGTCGTCCATGGGCCGATGGTGACTCAGATGCGCGATTCGATCCAGCCCATGACCTGCTCGGGCAAGGTTTGAACGTGGCCCGGCCAGCGCCCGCCGGGGAAGCCGACGTGGCCGCCGTGTTTTGGCTGCCACAGCGTCACAAACGCGCCGACCTCGCGCTGCTGCGGTAGGCAGTGCGCCGGCACGAACGGGTCGTTGCGCGCGTTCAGCACCAGCGCAGGAATGCGGATGCGGTTCAGGTGCGGTTTGGCCGAGCCGCGCAGCCAGTAGTCGTCGGTGCCTCTGAAGCCGTGCAGCGGCGCGGTGAACACGTCGTCGAATTCGTAGAGTGTGCGCGCGGCGAGCAGCCGCTCGCGGTCGAACAGGCCCGGATGCTGCACGAGTTTGCGCAAGGCCTTGGGCTTCATCGTGCGCAGGAACATGCGCGTGTAGACCTGCCGATTGAAGCCTGTACCAATCGCATGCCCCCCGGCGGCGAGATCTATCGGCGACGACACGGCACAAACCGCCGTGGCGATCGCGCCCGCCGATTCGCCCGCCTCTTCGGCCCAGCGCAGCAGCGCATTGCCACCGAGCGAGACGCCGACCGCCGCGATCACACCTTGATGCTGCGAGCGGATGCGCGCCAAAATCCAGCCGATCTCTTCGAAGTCGCCCGAGTGATAGGCGCGCGGCGCCAGATTCAGCTCACCGGAACAGCCTCGAAAGTGCGGCAGGACGAAGCGCCAGCCGTGCTCGCGCGCCCAGTGCGCGAAGGCCTGTGCGTAGTGACTGCTCGATGACCCTTCGAGGCCGTGAAATAGCACCAACAGCGGCTTCGTCGAGTCATTTCCGTGCCAATCGACATCGACGAAATCGCGGTCCGGCGTGGCCCAGCGCTCGCGGGTTAAGCTCGGCTCGGGGCCGTGAAAGCGCTTCGAGAACAGCGCCGGCCAGATCGTCTGCGCGTTGCCGCCGATCAGCCAGCGGGGGGCTTGGTACTGCTGCATGGTTCAGTGCAAGGTCGAAGCGGCCTCGACGATCTCCTGCACCTCGCGCGGCGAGCCCGGGCTGGCGTGGTGCGAGACCAGTCGCCAGCCCTGCGCCGTCTTCAAGTAGACGTTGGTCGCGACCACCCAGGCAGTCTTCGGACCTTCGGGCGTCATGATGCGGATCTGTTCGAGCACGCTGTGCACGGCGCAACCCAGCGTCTGCAGGCGTCGCACTTTCTCGGGATGCGCGTTGACCGCACCATTCGCGAAGATCGATTCGAACGCCGAGCGGATCGCGCCGGCGCCCACGACACGCGGCCCGCCGGGATGCACGCAACTGATCTCTTCGTCGTCCGACCACACCGCCATCAGGCGTTCAATGTCGCCGCGTTGCAGCGCCTCGTAGAACTGCTGCTCGATGTCGTCGGGCGAGGCGAGCGGCGCGGAGACCTTGGGTCGGGCCATGAGGGTCTCCTGGATTCAGCGGAAGACGACGGTCTTGCGGCCATTCAGCAGCACACGGTGCTCGACATGCCAGCGCACAGCACGCGCCAGCACGACACTTTCGACATCGCGGCCGACCGCGGTGAAGTCTTCTGGGCTGTGCGAGTGCTCGACGCGCTCCACATCTTGCTCGATGATCGGGCCCTCGTCGAGCTCGGCCGTCACGTAGTGCGCGGTCGCACCGATCAGCTTCACGCCGCGCTCGTGCGCCTGGTAGTAGGGCTTGGCGCCCTTGAAGCTGGGCAGGAAACTGTGGTGAATGTTGATCGCGCGGCCCTTCAGGAACTCGCAGAACTCGGCGCTCAGAATCTGCATGTATCGCGCCAGCACGACCAGATCGATCTGCTGCGCATCGACAAGCCGCTCGACCTCGCGCTCCTGAGTGCGCTTGGCCTCAGGCCCTGCGCCGGTCGGCAGCCCGAGGTGATGGAAAGGCACGCCGTGGCTCGCGCACAGCTCGGCGAAGTCGGGGTGGTTCGACACCACCGCAGCGATCTCGGCGTGCAATTGACCAGACTGGCAGCGAAACAGCAGGTCATTCAGGCAATGCCCGTGCCGGCTTACCATCAGCAGCAGGCGCGGCTTGCGCGCCATCGGATGGATGTGCAGCCGCATCGCAAATCGCTCGCGCAGCGGTGCGAAGCGCGCGGTCAGCGCGGTGACGTCACCCAGCTCAGCCGAGGCCTCGAAGTGCACGCGCATGAAGAACAGACCGGTCGCGTCGCTGCTGAGCACGTCGCCGAATTGCTGCGAATCGAGGATGTTGCAGCCCGCGTCGAACAAAAGACCCGAGACGGCGTAAACAATACCCTTGGTATCGCGACAAGACAGGGTGAGGACGAATTCGCCGAATTTGGGAATGACGCTGGACATAAGATAGCCGCTGATTGCCAGCGATTGTACGAACGCCACGAGGAACACCACTGACCATGCCCCAACCCGGACCGACGCCGAAGAGCGACTGGAGCGAGCGCAGCGTCGAGCTCTCGAGCTTGCTCGCTCGCGCCGGGCTCGGTGACCGTGCGGCATTTGCCACGCTTTACCAGCGAACTAGCGCGCATCTGCTCGGCGTGGTGCTGCGTATCCAGCGGGACAGGGCGCTTGCCGAAGACATTCTCCAGGAGGTGTTTGTCAACGTATGGCGCGCTGCGCAAAGCTTCGATGCCGCGCAAAGCCAGCCGCTGACGTGGTTGACCAGCGTGGCGCGGAATCGCGCGATCGATAGCCTGCGTCGCGCCCAATCGCAGCCGCAGCTGAAGACGAATGTTATCCCCAACGACGACGAGGAAACCGACGTGTACGACTCCTTGGCCGACGATGCACCCGGCCCGCTCGATCTCCTGAGCCGGGCCTCGGATGTACGCGCGCTGGACCAGTGCATGCAAAGCCTGAGTGCGCAGCAACGTCAAAGTGTCGCGCTCGCGTTCTTCGACGGGCTGAGCCACGCCGAGGTCGCTGACTCAATGCGCCAGCCGCTGGGCACGGTCAAATCCTGGGTGCGGCGGGCACTGATGTCCTTGAAGAACTGCCTAGAGTCCGCCGTTCAGCGCGACACCAAGGGGGCCGGGAGCTGACATGGACTACAGCCGCCCCGCACTCGCCGACCGCCTCGCTGCGGAATACGTCAGCGGCCTGATGCGCGGACCCGCGCGCCACCGCCTCGAGGGACTGCTGCCGGCGCACCCGACGCTGCGCCATGCCGTGCTCGACTGGCAGGCGCGGCTGATGCCCCTCACCGCCGAGGTCGAGCCGCAGCAGCCGTCGGCAGCGTTGTGGCGACGCATCGAAGCGAAGATCCACGGCGCGCCAGCGGTTGGTGCCGAACACGCCGGCTGGTGGCGTCAGCTCGCGTTCTGGCGCGCCTTCTCGGCCGTGGGCACGATCGCGACCTTGAGCCTAGCGCTGCTGGTGGCCTCGCCTGGCCCGGTGCAGCCGCCTATCGTCGTCGTGCTGTCGGCCGCCGCGCCCGCGCCGGGCGCCGCACTGGGCGCGTTGGTACCGGCCTCGTTCGTCGCCAGCATCAGCGCCGACGGGCGCGCGATGGTCACGAAGCCGCTCGTCAACGTCAGCATGGAAGCGAACCGCTCGCTCGAGCTCTGGTCGCTGCCGCCACAGGGCGCGCCGCGCTCGCTGGGCGTGATCGCGGCCGACAAGGCAACCGTCGTGCAGCGTGGCAAAGTGCTCGAAGGCACGGCCGCGTTCGCCGTCACGCTCGAGGCCGCGGGCGGCTCGCCGGACGGCAAGCCGCATGGGCCGATCCTCTACGTCGGCAAGCTAGTGCTGTAGAGCGCGTCGCTCAGCGCTGCATCGACACGCGCGGCGCTCACTTCGTTCAGGCAGCGCGTATGGCCGAAGCGGCAGATGCGATCGAAGCATGGCGAGCAGTCGAGCTGCAGTTCTTCCTTCAGCCACACGACCCGTGCGCGCGGGTTCAGCGGCGGAGTGTGCTCCGGGCTGGTCGAGCCAAACACGGCCGCCTGCGGCACACCGAACGCGGCCGCGACGTGCATCAGCCCCGAGTCGTTGCTGACGAGGCCGCGCGCTGAAGCGATCAGCGCCATCGCATCCAGCAGCGCGGTCTTGCCAGCCAGCACGCGGCAGGCGCCGGGTGCGGCCGCGGCGATGGTGTCGCACAGCGCAGTCTCCTTGCCCGAGCCTAGCAGCAGAACCGGCTGGCCGTGCGCGGCGAAAAGCGAGTGGGCCAGTTCGGCATAGCGTTCGGCGGGCCAGCATTTGGCCGGGCCGTATTCCGCACCGGGGGCGAAGACCCAGTACGCGCCGGGTCGCACGCCGACGCTGCTGGTCGCCGCGTCCAGCACTGACGAGGTTAAATGCATAAGCGGGCGCTCACTCCCAGGCAGCGGCGAGCCCGCCAGCGCGCTATAGAACGCGACCATCGGCGGGCGTCCGACCGGGTTCGGCAGGCGCCGATTCAGCAGCACGACACGGCTCTCGCCGACGTAGCCGATGCGCTTCGGGATGCGCGCGAGCCAGGGAATCAGTGCCGACTTGAGCGTGTTCGGCAGCACGTAGGCCACATCGAAGCGACCACGCAAACTGGCAGCGACTCTTTTGCGTTCGGCCCAGTCGAGCCGGCCGCGCGCGAACGGCAGCTCGATCACCGCGCCGACCTGCGGCGTCGCGCGGTAGACCGGCGCGACCCACGGCAACGCGGCGACCGTGAGCTGCTCGTCACGTGCCGCGAGCCGTGCCAGCAGGGGCTCGGACATCACCGCGTCGCCGATCCATTGGGGCGCGATGACAAGGCTGCGGGTCATGTCAGTGCGCGTGGACCTTCTCGCCCGCCTTCAACTGGTAGACCGTGCCGCAGTACGGGCACTTGCCGACACCTTCGGTCGCCACGTCGATGAAGACGCGCGGATGCGTGCTCCAGAGCGCCATTTTCAGGTTCGGGCAGAACACGACGCCCGGGCCTTCGAGGTCTTCGGCGGTGACCTCG
>JANYBE010000473.1 GCA_025360945.1 Rhizobacter sp.
TCACGAACGCCGGCATGAACCAGTTCAAGGACGTGTTCCTCGGCTTCGACAAGCGTCCGTACAGCCGAGCGACGACGTCGCAGAAGTGCATACGCGCCGGCGGCAAGCACAACGACCTCGAGAACGTTGGCTACACCGCGCGGCACCACACGTTCTTCGAGATGCTGGGCAACTTCAGCTTCGGCGACTATTTCAAGAAGGACGCCATCGGCTACGCCTGGGAGTTGCTGACCGAGGTCTATAAGTTGCCAATGGAAAAGCTCTGGGTCACCGTCTACGCCGAAGACGACGAGGCTTACGAGATCTGGAACAAGAGCGTCGGCGTGCCTGCCGAGCGCATTGTGCGCATCGGCGACAACAAGGGCGCGCGCTACGCCTCCGACAACTTTTGGATGATGGGCGACACCGGCCCGTGCGGCCCGTGCACCGAGATCTTCTATGACCACGGCCCCGAGATCGCCGGTGGCCCGCCGGGCTCGCCGGACGAAGACGGCGATCGCTACATCGAGATCTGGAACAACGTGTTCATGCAGTTCAACCGCGACGAAGCGGGCGTAATGCACAAGCTGCCCAAGCCGAGCGTGGACACCGGCATGGGTCTGGAGCGGCTCACCGCGGTGCTGCAGCATGTGCACAGCAACTACGAGATCGACACGTTCGTGAACCTGCTCGCGGCCGCGAAAAGGGTTGTCGACGAGGCTGCGGGCGGCGGCGACTGCTACAAGGATTCGCCCTCGCTTAAGGTGATCGCCGACCACATCCGCGCCTGCGCGTTCACAGTCGTCGACGGCGTGATCCCCGGCAACGCCGGGCGCGGCTACGTGCTGCGCCGGATCACGCGCCGCGCGATCCGCCACGGCTACAAGCTGGGAGCGCGCAAGCCGTTCTTTCATGCGCTGGTCACCGCGCTCGTCGCCGAGATGGGCGATGCGTATCCCGAGCTGCGCCAAGGCGAGAAGCGCGCGACCGAGGTGCTCAAGCAGGAGGAAGAAGGCTTCTTTCGCACCATCGCGAACGGCATGGAGATTCTCGAGGCAGCGCTCGCCGGTGGCGCGAAGGCGGTCGATGGCGAAACGGCGTTCAAGTTGCACGACACCTACGGCTTCCCGCTCGACCTGACGGCCGATGTGTGTCGCGAGCGCGGCGTGACGGTGGACAGCGCCGGCTTTGACGCGGCGATGAACCGGCAGCGCGACCAGGCGCGGGCCGCCGGCAAGTTTAAGATGGCACAAGGCCTGGAGTTCAGTGGCGCGGCCACGCAGTTCCACGGCTACGACGAACTCGCGCGCGACGGCGTGAAGGTAGCCGCGGTCTACATCGACGGCTTGTCGGTAGCCAGCGCGAAGGCCGGCGATGACGCGGTAATCGTGCTCGACCACACGCCGTTCTACGCCGAATCCGGCGGCCAGGTCGGTGACACCGGCGAGCTGCGCAACGCCACATCACGCGTGATCGTCGACGACACTATCAAGGTCCAGGCGGCGGTGTTCGGTCACCATGGTCGCGTGGTCGAAGGCGAGGTCAAGGTCGGCGACGCGCTGGGCGCACGCGTCGATGCCGAGCGCCGCGTCAAGACCGTACGCAATCATTCGGCCACTCACCTGATGCACAAGGCGCTACGCGAGGTCCTAGGCGATCACGTGCAGCAAAAGGGTTCGCTGGTGAACGCCGAACGCACGCGTTTTGACTTCGCTCAAAACGCGCCGATGACGCCGGTGCAGATCGCCAAGGTCGAAGCGATCGTCAACGCCGAGATCCTCGCGAACTCGTCCACGAAGGCGCGCGTGATGGCGATTGACGATGCACAGAAGTCGGGCGCGATGATGCTGTTCGGCGAGAAGTACGGCGACGAGGTGCGGGTGCTCGACATCGGCAGCAGTCGCGAACTGTGCGGCGGTACGCATGTGCAGCGCACCGGAGACATCGGCCTGTTCAAGATCGTCGCCGAAAGTGGCGTGGCTGCGGGCGTACGCCGCGTCGAGGCGATCACCGGCGACAACGCGCTGGCGTACCTGCAGTCGCTCGAAGGCACGCTTGCGCAGCTTGCCGGCACGTTGAAGTCGGCGCCCGCTGAGGTGCCGACGCGCCTGCATCAAGTGCTGGACCAGGTGCGCGCGCTCGACAAGGAGCTCGCATCGCTGAAGGGCAAGCTAGCGTCGTCGCAAGGTGATGAGCTGCTGGCCGCGGCCGTCGACGTGAGGGGCATCAAGGTGCTCGCTGCGGTACTCGAAGGCGCCGACGCGAAGACGCTGCGCGACACGATGGACAAGCTCAAGGACAAGCTCAAGACCGCGGCGATCGTGCTTGCCACCGTCGAGGGCGGCAAGGTGCAGATTGCGGCCGGTGTGACGAACAACAGCATCGCCAAGCTCAAGGCCGGCGAGCTCGTCAACTTTGTCGCGCAGCAAGTCGGCGGCAAGGGCGGCGGCAAGCCCGACATGGCGATGGCCGGTGGCACCGATCCGGGCAAGCTGGCGCAGGCGCTGGCCTCGGTTCAGGGCTGGGTAGCCGAGCGGGTCTGAGCGTTTGAGCACGACCTTGCTCATTCGTCGCGCGACCTCGAAAGACGCGGCTGCGGTCACGCGCCACATGAGCGACCCGGGGGTCTTCGGCGGTCTGCTGCAGATGCCATATCCGAGCGAAGAGCTGTGGCAGTCGCGGCTCACGGAAGGCGGTGCTGGCGTCAAGGCCGATCTGCTTCTGGTCGCCGACCGCGATGGCGAGGTGATCGGCCAAGGAGGCTTGTTCAGCCCTGGCTCCGCGCCACGGCGCCGGCATGCGATGGGGCTGGGGATTTCGGTCAGCGTGGCCGCGCAGGGCCAGGGCGTCGGCACGGCGCTGATGGCCGCGCTGTGCGACTACGCCGACAACTGGGTAGCCTGCCTGCGCATCGAGCTGACGGTCTATACCGACAACGAGATCGCGCAGCGGCTGTACCGCAACTTCGGCTTTGAGCTCGAAGGCACGTTGCGCGCCTATGCGCTGCGCGACGGTGCGTACGTGGACGTGCACTCGATGGCGCGCCTGCATCCGTACCCGCCGGCTATGCCACGATCTGCACAAATGACTGATTTACGCGCCTAGCGCATCGGTACGCGCCACGTCACGCAGGCGAACCGCCGGCTCGATGCGCTGGCGGCGGTCGAGCGGCTCGCGTACCCGCCCGGTGTCGACGCGCAGCGGCCATATGGACTGGTCAAATGGCGGCAGCACCTTGCTGCGGCGCAAACATGCTTCCAGATGTCGCGAAGGCCGCAGTCAAGCCGGAGGTTGCGGTCGCCTTCCACCCCGGTTACGAATCCAATCTCAAGCGCGGCTTTGAGCCCCGCACGAAGGTGCCGATGGTGGCCGGCGAGGCGGACGACTGGAGCGCTTGCTGACGTTTCTCGCGCAGCAGTGATGCGTTAGTTAGCGCGCGCGAGCCCAGAACACCGCGAACCAGCCCTTCGGGTCGGTCCAGTGCAGCGGCGCGTCGAAGCCGGCCTGCTCGAGCAGATTCGCGAAGCCTTTGACCGTGTACTTGCACGAGTTCTCGGTGTGGAGTCGTTCGCCTGCCTCGAAGACGCGCGAGCCACCGGGCCAGCGCACCCGCACATCGGCGCGCGCCTGGAGGTGCATTTCGATGCGCGATCGCGCCGCGTCGTATAGCCCGACGTGTTGCCACTGCGCGGGATCGAAATCGCTGTCGATCAGACGATTTATCTGACGCAGGATGTTGAGGTTGAACGCCGCGGTGACGCCGAGCGCGTCGTCGTAGGCGGCTTCGAGGATGTGCGCCGGCTTAACCAGATCGACGCCGATCAGCAGCCCGCCAGCGGATGCACGCGCATGCACACGGCGCAGGAATGCGAGTGCCTCGTCGGGCGCGAAGTTGCCGATGCTGGAGCCGGGATAGAAAAACACCGTGCGGCCATCGGTCACGTCGTCGGGCAGCTCGAGTGCGCTCGAGAAGTCGAGCCCGAGCCCGACGACCTCGAGTGCCGGGTGCTCGCGCTGGACCCGCCGCAGCGCGTCGTGCAGGTAGTCAACCGAGATGTCGACCGCGACATAGCGGCGCGGCTCCAGAAGCGGAAACAGTCGGGCAGCCTTGGCGCAATTGCCCGCCCCCAGATCAACGAGCGTCGCGCCCGCGCCGATGTGCTGCGCCATGGCAGCACCGTGGGCCGCGAAGATCGCGGCCTCGGTGCGCGTCGGGTAGTACTCGGGCAATTCGGTGATCGCCTCGAACAAGTGCGAACCGAGCTTGTCGTAGAAATACTTGGGTGCGGCCTGCGCCGGCAGCCGCCGCAGCCCACGTTCGATCTCGGCGCGCTCGGCTGCCGCATCGGCCACGTGGCGCTGGATGAATCGAGGTGTGCGAGCTGGGTTCATGGCAGGGGCTTCTCCGACAACGCCGAAGGGTGTCGATGGACGTCGACCGACCTTACACCGGCTTGACGCAGAATGCAGCGCATGGACATTACGCCGCTGCCCGGACCTTCGCGCCGCAGGCTGCTCGCGAGTTCGCTCGCTGCAACCGCGGCGCTGGCGCTGCCGGGCCTCGCGCGCGCGGCGCATGTGGTGCGTCCCTGGCCCGCGGCGAAGCCGGTGCCTGCGTTGGCGCTGACCGACTTGGACGGCAAGGCCTGGACGCTCGCGGCGCTTAAAGGACACCCGGTCATGCTGAACTTCTGGGCCAGCTGGTGCGAGCCTTGTCGAGCTGAGATGCCTTCGCTGGAATTGCTGGCGACTCGCCACGAAAAGGCAGGACTGGTCGTGCTGGCGGTGAACTACAAGGAGCCGGTGCCGAAGATCCAACGCTTTCTGGAGGTGCTGCCGTTCTCGCTGCCAATCCTGCTCGACCTCGACGGCAATGCGGCCAGCGCCTGGACGCCACGGGTGTTTCCGACCACCGTGCTGATCAGTCGCGACGGCGTGCCGCGCCAGTCGGTAATCGGCGAGCTCGACTGGATGGACGGCACCGCGCGCGAACTGGTCGAGCCGCTGCTGGCACTGGCCAATAATCACGCCATCACCACACCGCAGCGGAGTTGAGCATGGGCAGGCACTTTGGCGAGACGGCCGCATGATGCGTCTGGGCTTTTCGATCAATGAGATTTTGGCGCTGGCGACGCTCGTCACCGGTACCTGCTGGGTCGTCTGGAAGCTACGCACGCGGCGTCTGGGCCGCGTGCCCGAGAAGAAGCCCTGGTGGGTCAGCCTCGGCGCCGAGTTGTTCGTCGTCGTCGGGTTGATGTTCACCTGCCGTGTCGCGGTGGCCGACTGGCCCAAGGTGCCGTCCGGTTCGATGGAGCCGACCTTGCGCGTCGGAGACTACCTGCTCGTCAACCACCTGGCCTACGGCCCGCGCCTGCCGTTCACCAACACCGCGATCGAGATGGGGCAACCTCAGCGCGGAGATGTCGTGGTATTCCGCTACCCGCTCGACGTCTCGGAGTTCTATGTGAAGCGGCTGATCGGCCTGCCCGGTGACGTGGTGCGTTTCGATGCTGGTGCGGTGAGTGTCAACGGCGCGCCGTTCGATGTGAAGGTGATCAGTGAGGGCACGGACGCCAATGTGGCGCCCGAGGATCGCGGCCAATGGCTGCTGCGCGAAACCGCAGCGGGCGCGAGTCGCACGATCAAGGTCAATCCGTTCGTGATGGGCCGGCTCTCGCCCGAGGGCATGGGCGCGAGTTGCACCGTGCAGGGCGCCAGCGCGTGGCAATGCGCGGTGCCTGCGGGCGAGTACCTGATGATGGGCGACAACCGCGACAACTCGGCCGATTCACGCGTCTGGGGTTTTCTGCCGCACGAGCAGGTCTATGGCAAGGCGGTGAGGGTGCTCTTCAACCTGCACGATTTGTCGCGCAGGTTCCTGCCGCTATGAGCGAACTTCTGGATTTAGCAGGCAAGCACATCGTGCTCGGCCTGTCGGGCGGCATCGCCTGCTACAAGGCGGCCGACTTCACACGCGAACTGGTGAAGGCCGGTGCCACGGTGCAGGTCGTGATGACGGCAGCGGCCGAAGCATTCATCACGCCGGTGACGATGCAGGCGCTGTCCAACCGCAGTGTCTACACCAGCCAGTGGGATGCGCGCGAGCCGAACAACATGGCGCACATCAATCTCACGCGCGATGCCGATGCGATCGTCATCGCGCCGGCGAGTGCCGACTTTATCGCCAAGCTGGTGCAGGGCCGCGCCGACGACTTGCTGAGCCTGGCGTGCCTTGCGCGCCCGATCGAGCGCTGCCCGTTGCTGGTGGCGCCGGCGATGAACCGCGAGATGTGGGCGCATCCGGCGACGCAGCGCAATCTCGCGCAGCTGCGCCTGGACGGCGCGACGCTGCTTGGCCCCGGCAATGGCGACCAGGCCTGTGGCGAGATCGGCGACGGCCGCATGCTCGAGCCGGTCGAGCTGCTGTCCGACGTGATCGCGTTCTTCCAGCCGAAGCGGCTGGCCGGCAAGCGCGTGCTGATCACCGCTGGCCCGACCTTCGAGCCCATCGATCCGGTGCGCGGCATCACGAATCTGTCGAGCGGCAAGATGGGCTTCGCGATCGCGCGTGCCGCGGCCGAGGCTGGCGCGATCGTCACGCTGATTGCCGGCCCGGTGCACCGACCCACGCCGCGCGGCGTGATCCGCCTCGACGTGGGCACGGCGCAGCAGATGTTCGATGCGGCCCTCGACGCCGCGGCAGCAAGCGACGTGTTCATTGCCACCGCCGCGGTCGCCGACTGGCGACCCGCCGCATTTGCCGACCACAAGATCAAGAAGAGCGCCGACTACGCCGTGCCGACGCTTGAGCTGACCGAGAACCCCGACATCCTGGCCGCAGTGGCTCGTCTGCTCAAGCCACCGTACTGCGTCGGCTTCGCCGCCGAAAGCGCGGACCTGCTGAAGCATGCGCGCGAGAAACTCGTGCGCAAGGGCGTGCCCCTGATCGTCGGCAACATCGGTCCGGCCGCGTTCGGCTTCGACGACAACGCGCTGACTCTGGTCGATGCGGCCGGCGAACGCGAGCTGCTGCGCGCCGACAAGCTCACGCTGGCGCGCCAGCTCATCACCGAGATTGCGACCCGAATCGGTGCGCGCGCATGAGCACCGTGATCGATGTGAGGGTGCTCGACGCGCGCTTGGGCGACCAGCTGCCGGCCTATGCCACACCCGGCAGCGCCGGGCTCGATTTGCGCGCCTGTGTGGACGCAGCGCTGGTGCTCGGCCCCGGCGAGACGCTGCTGATCCCGACCGGCCTGTCGATTCACATCCGCGATCCCGGGCTCGCCGCGATGATCCTGCCCCGCTCGGGCCTGGGGCACAAGCACGGCATCGTGCTGGGCAATCTGGTCGGGCTGATCGACTCCGACTACCAGGGCCCGCTGATGGTGAGCTGCTGGAACCGTGGCCACACGGCGTTCACGATCCAACCGCTGGAACGCATCGCGCAACTCGTGATCGTGCCAGTGGTGCAGGCGAGCTTTCGGGTTGTTGAGAATTTCGATGATTCGGCGCGTGGGGCGGGCGGGTTCGGCTCCACAGGCCGTGGGTGAACTAATCGGCGCGAACGCGCTCGCTAGATGACGCCTGGATTGTTCGCCACGTGCGGACGAGTCAAAATCACAATCGGTAACAGGTCGAACGGCGTCACGCCGCATGGGACATTCATGAAGCGTTTGTTGATGGGTTCGCTGGTCGTTGTCGGTGCGATCGTGTTCGCCACGGGTTGCAGCAAGCCGCAGGGCGCGGATGCGGACGTCGCTGGGGCAGGCGCGCGGGCATCGGGTGCCGCCTCGGGGGGAAGCAGCGGCGGCAGCACGATCAGCGTGACGACGGTGCGAGCGCAAAAGCGCGATGTCGACGTGATGCTCGAAGCCACCGGCACCGTGACGGCGCTCAACAGCGTCGACATCCGGCCACAGGTCAGCAGCGTGATCACCCGTGTAAACATTCGTGAAGGCCAGTTCGTGAAGGCGGGTGACGCGCTGTTCACGCTCGATGCGCGCAACGATGAGGTCAACCTCGCAAAGGCCCAGGCCCAGCTCGCCAAAGACCGGGCAGCGCTCGCCGACGCGCAGCGCCAGCACGCCCGCAACCGCGACCTGCTGGCGCAGAACTTCATCTCGCAGGGCGCGGTCGATACCAGCCAGACGCAGGTCGAGAGCCAAGAGGCCGTCGTCACCGCCGACCGCGCCGCGATCGACGCGGCCAAGGTCGGCCTCGGCTACAACCGCATCACCGCGCCTGCAGCAGGCCGCGCCGGCGCGATCAACGTCTTTGCCGGCACGACGGTGCAACCTGGTGCCAACTCGCTCGTCACGATCACGCAGCTCGACCCGATCGCGGTGAGTTTCAGCCTGCCGCAGCGCAACCTCAACGACGCGCTGCAGACGATGCGCGCCGGCGGCGGCAAGGTGTTCGCGCTGCTGCCCGAAGGGCGCAATGCGCTGACCGGCAAGCTCCAGTTCGTCGACAACGCGGTCGATGCGAACTCGGGCACCGTGAAGGTCAAGGCGGAGTTCGACAACAAGACCGAGGCGCTGTGGCCCGGTGCATTCGTGACCATTCGTCTGGCCGTGCGCACGCTGAAGGACGCGACCGTGGTGCCGCAGGCCTCGGTGATCCAGGGGCCGCGCGGCAGCATCGTCTACACCGTCGACGCGCAGAACAAGGCCGTGGCGCGACCGATCGACGTCGTCTACGCGAGCGGGCTTGACGCGGCGATAACCGGCGTGCAGCCCGGCGAGAAGGTGGTCGTGGACGGGCGCCAGAACCTGCGTGCCGGTGTGTCGGTTGCCGAGCGCGCCGCCAGCGGCCCTGGCGGGGCGCGCGGTGCCGCGGTCGTGGCGTCGGCGTCTTCGGCGGCCACTGCACCATGAATCTCTCGGAGCCCTTCATCCGCCGTCCGGTGCTGACGGTGCTGTTGAACTCGGCCATCGTCGTCGCCGGCATTATCGCCTACGGCAAGATCCCGGTCGCGGCCTTGCCGAGCTACAACACACCGGTCATCAACGTCGCGGCCACCTTGCCGGGTGCGAGTCCCGAGACGATGGCGACATCTGTCGCGCTGCAGCTCGAGAAGCAGTTCCAGACCATCCCCGGGTTAAACGTGATTAGCTCGACGAACACGCTGGGCACGACCTCTGTCACGCTCGAGTTCGACCAGGGTCGCGACATCGATGCGGCCTCCGTCGACGTGCAGGCCGCGCTGCTGCGGGCGCAGAAGACGCTGCCGATCGACATGACGATCCCGCCGTCGTACCGCAAGGTCAACCCGGCCGACGCGCCGGTGCTGCTGATCGCGCTGACCTCGCCGTCGCTGAGCCTGTCCGATCTGAACGACTACGCCGAGCACATGATCTCGCCGAGCCTGTCCACGCTTGGCGGTGTAGCGCAGGTCAACATCTTCGGCCAGAAGCGTTTTGCTGTGCGCGTGCGCGTGCAGCCCGAAGCGCTCACGGCGCGCAACATCAGCCTCGACGAGCTGAATCTGGCGCTCAAGGCCGCCAACGTCAATACCCCGGTAGGCACGCTCGACGGCCCGAAGCAGACGCTGACGCTGGAGGCGAACAAGCAGCTGAAGAACGCCGCCGAATTCGCCGAGCTGATCGTCAGCAGCCGCAATGGCAACACGGTGCGGCTGCGCGACGTGGCGCAGGTCGAAGACAGCTTCGAGATCGTCAAGACCGTCGCCAGCTTGAACGGCGAGACCTCGATCACGCTGGCGATCCTGCGCCAGCCGGCCGCAAACACGGTCAAGGTCGTCGATGCGGTGCGCGCGGCGCTGCCCGGCTTCCAGGCGCAGCTGCCGCAGTCGGTGCGCATTAGCATGGTCAACGACCGCTCGGTGTCGATCCGCGACGCGTTGCACGACGTGACCCTGACGATGCTGGGCACCATCGTGCTCGTGGTGCTGGTGATCTTCCTGTTCCTGCGCCGCTTCGTCGCGACGGTGATCCCGACGCTGTCGCTGCCGGTCTCGCTGATCGGAGCGATCGCGCTGCTATGGGGCTTCGGCTACACGCTGGACAACATCTCGCTGCTCGGCCTCACGCTCGCCGTCGGCCTGGTGGTCGACGACGCGATCGTGATGCTCGAAAACATCATGCGCCACGTCGAAAAGGGCGTGCCGCCGTTCGAGGCCGCGCTGCGCGGCTCGCGCGAAGTGGGTTTCACGATCTTGTCGATCTCGACCTCGCTGATTGCGGTGTTCATCCCGATCTTCTTCATGCCCGGTGTGATCGGGTTGCTGTTCCACGAATTCGCGGTGATCGTCGGGCTGGCCATCGTCGCCTCGGCGTTCGTGTCGCTGACGCTGGTGCCGATGCTGGCGAGTCGCTTCCTGACCGACGACGCGCACAAGAGGCGCCCCGGCATGCTGGTGCGCTCGTTCGAGCGTGCCTTTGACGTGACGCTGGGCGCATATGGACGCACCCTCGACGTGGCGCTGCGCCACCGCCTGATCGTGCTGCTGATCGCGGCACTGACCTTTGCCGCCACCGGCTGGTTGTTCGTGACGATCCCGAAGGGCTTCTTCCCCGAAGAGGACATCGGCCAGATCACGGTGTCGACCGAGGCCGCCGAAGATACGTCGTTCCCGGAGATGGTGCGCCTGCAAGAGCGCGTTGTGGCCGTCCTTCGCGACGATCCGAATGTCAAGAACGTGAGTTCGTTCAACGGCGGCAGCGGGTCACAGAACACCGGGCGCATGTTCGTGTCCCTCAAGGAATACAAGGACCGCGAACCGATGAAGCAGGTGATCGAGGGCCTGCGTCGCAAGCTGCGCAACGTGGCTGGCATCTCGGTGTTCATGCGCCCGATCCAGAACCTGCAACTCGGCGGGCGTTCGAGCAAGGCGCAGTACCAGTACATCCTGCAAAGCGTGCAGGCAGGCGAGATCAACGGCTGGGCCCTGAAGCTTCAGGAGAAGATGCGCCCGGACCCGCTGTTCCGCGACGTGACTAGCGACTCGCAGCTGCGCGGCCTGCAGGCATCGCTGAAGATCGACCGCGATCGTGCGAATACGCTGGGCGTGAGCGTCGACACGATCCGATCGGCGCTGTACAGCGCGTTCGGCGAACGCCAAGTGTCGACGATCTACACCAGCGTCGACAGCTACCAGGTAATCCTCGAAGTCGTGCCCGGAGCCAAGCAGGACGAGAGCGCGTTCAACAACATCTACGTGCGTTCGGGCACCGGTGCGCTGGTGCCGATTTCGGCGTTCACGACCGTCGATCGCACGATCGGGCCGACCGCGATCAACCACGTCGGACAGCTGCAGGCGGTGACGGTGTCGTTCAACCTGGCGCCCGGTGCCGCGCTCGGCGATGCGACCGCGAAGATCGAGCAGTACCGCGACCAGCTCCAGATGCCCGCGTCGATCATCACCGCGTACGGTGGCGAGGCGGCCGTGTTCAAGAGCTCGCAGGGCAGCCAGCTGATCCTGATTGTCGGGGCACTGCTGGTCATTTACGTGCTGCTGGGCGTGCTGTACGAGAGCTACGTCCACCCGATCACGATCCTGGCCGGTCTGCCGTCGGCGGCGGTCGGCGCGCTGTTGACCTTGAAGCTGTTCAACATGGACCTGACACTGATCGCGACGATCGGCATCCTGCTGCTAATCGGCATCGTGAAGAAGAACGCGATCATGATGATCGACTTCGCGCTCGACGCGCAGCGCAACCATGGCATGGCGCCGGCCGCGGCGATCCGTGAGGCCTGTGTGTTGCGCTTCCGGCCGATCATGATGACGACGCTCGCCGCGTTGATGGGTGCGGCGCCGATCGCGCTTGGCCTGGGCGCGGGCGCCGAATTGCGGCAGCCGCTTGGTCTCGCGGTGGTTGGCGGGCTGGTGTTCTCACAGGCGATCACGCTGTACATCACGCCGGTGATCTACCTCGCCCTCGATCGCTTCAGCGGCAAGGGGCCGGTCACGACACCCGAAGGACAAGCCGCGGTCGAAGAGCCGGTGTGAACTGCCGGCCGATCGGCGGGCGAGTGGCTCAGTGCAGGTGCGTGCCGCTCGGCGCGGTGTTCA
>JANYBE010000499.1 GCA_025360945.1 Rhizobacter sp.
CCCAGTTCCTGTTCATCAGCCACAACAAGATCGCGATGGAGATGGCGGAGCAACTGATCGGGGTGACGATGCAGGAGCAGGGTGTCTCGCGCATCGTCACGGTCGACATGGACGCCGCGGTTTCCCTCGCCGAGGCAGCCTGATGCCGCAGGACCACCGATGAGCACGTTGACGATTGCCCTGGCCTCGCTCGGCGGCGTCGTGCTCGCCTGCATCGTCGCGCACGGTGCCTGGGCAGCGCGCAAGGCTGGTCCGAAGCGCGCAGCGATGCAGCCCACGCCAAACGAGCTGCGCGAGCCGGTGATGGATGCGGTGGGTGGCGATGCCGGCGCCATCAGCACCAGCGATCTGCCCGACGCGCTACCGGAGCGTCGCCCGAACAAGCGCGTCGTGCAGCGTCTGGACGCGTTGATCGATTCGATTGCTACGCTCACGCTCGAGGCGCCGATCGGCGGCTGCGTCGCGATCCCGCATCTGCCGCCGACGCGCCGAGCCGGCGGCAAGCCGTTCCTGATCGAGGGGCTGAACAGCGAAACGGGCGAGTGGGAATTCCCGTCCGCGAGCCAGCGCTATGGCGAGTTCCAGGCCGGCGTGCAGCTCGCCAACCGCACCGGTGCGCTAAACGAGATCGAGTACTCGGAGTTCGTGCAGAAGATCCAGGTCTTCGCAGACGCCATTGGCGCATTTGCCCAGTTTCCCGATATGCTCGAGACAGTGGCCAGTGCGCGCGAACTCGACAACTTTGCCGGTCAGCACGACGCCCAGCTCGCGGTGCACTTGCAGGCGCGCGCGGCCGCATGGAGCGTGGGCTACATCCAGCAGCATGCCGGCCGCCACGGCTTCGTGCCGGGTGTGGTGCCGGGGCGGCTCGTGCTGCCGGCAGGCGTCGAGGGCGCGCCGCCGGTGCTGACGCTGACCTTCGACTCTCAGGCTGCGCTCGCCGACGATCCGAACCTCTCCGCAGTGCGCGACGTAACGCTGAGCTTCGATGTGCCGCAGACCGAACCGACAGGGCAGCCTTTTGTCGCTTGGCAGGCGAGCGCACAGGCGCTGTCGCTGGGCATGGACGCGAGCATCGTTGACGACAACGGGCGGGCGTTGAGCGGCGAAGGTTTTGCTGCCATCGGCAACGAGCTCGGCCAGCTCTACGCCACGCTGGAGGGTCGCGATCTGGCCGCCGGTTCGGCGGCGGCGCGACGCCTGTTCAGCTGAGCGTTGCCGCGCGCCATGCCGCGACGACTCCCTAAATCGTGCGATGGGCGCCGCCGCCCGCGGCGACCCTGTGCCGCACCGCAACCGAACAGGAGACCCTCGTGGCCACGAGCAAAGGCATCCAGGCGCACCCACTGTTCAAGCTCGGTAGGGCCGCCCGCGACCTGACGGCGTTGCGCGTCTAGACTTCGGAGCATGCTCGACCCCGAAGATTTCTCCAGGCGCGCCGCCGTGTTGCGCGAACAGCTGCAACGCGAGGCGCATCGCTACTACGTCCTCGACGACCCGCAGATTCCGGACGCCGAGTACGACCGCCTGTTCCAGGAGCTGCAGGCGATCGAGGCCGCTCACCCCGAGCTGCGCACGCCGGACTCGCCGACGCAGCGCGTGATCGGCAAGGTGCTTGACGGCTTCACCCCGGTCCGGCACACGGTGGCCATGCTGTCGATCCGCACCGAGACCGACACCGAGGCCAGCGGCGCGCAGACTTTCGATGCACGCGTGCGGCGCGAGCTCGAACTCGATGAATCCGCGCCGGCCATCGAATACGCCGCCGAGCTGAAGTTCGACGGCCTCGCGATCAACCTGCGCTACGGGCGCGGTGTGCTGGTGCAGGCCGCGACGCGCGGCGACGGCGAGAAGGGCGAGGACGTGACACAGAACATCCGCACCGTCGCGCAGATCCCTTTGCGCCTGAGGGGCGTCGGCGCCCCGTTGCTCGAGGTGCGCGGCGAGGTCTACATGCGGCGCGACGACTTCGATCGCCTCAACGACTCGCAGCGTGCCAAGGGCGAGAAGACCTACGTGAACCCGCGCAACACCGCCGCCGGTGCGGTGCGCCAGCTCGACCCGGCGGTGACGGCCGCGCGCCCCTTGAGCTTCTTCGCCTACGGCCTGGGCGATGTGCAGGGCTGGGACGTTCCCGCCACGCACAGCGGACTGCTGGACGCGCTCGCCGCAGCCGGCCTGCCGGTGTGTGCGGATCGCGCCGTGGTGCAGGGCGCCGACGGGTTGATCGCGTTCCACCGGGCGATGGGTGCGAAGCGTGATGCGCTGCCTTTCGACATCGACGGTGTCGTCTACAAGGTCAACTCGCGTGCCTTGCAGCAGCGACTCGGTTTCGTGTCGCGCGAGCCGCGCTGGGCGGTTGCGCACAAATACCCGGCGCAGGAGCAGATGACGACGGTGCGCAGCATCGACATCCAGGTCGGCCGCACCGGCAAGCTGACGCCGGTCGCCAAGCTCGAACCTGTGTTTGTCGGCGGCACGACGGTGAGCAACGCGACCTTGCACAACCTGTTCGAGCTGCGCCGCAAGCGCGTGCGTGTCGGCGACACCGTGATTGTGCGTCGCGCCGGCGACGTGATCCCCGAGGTTGTCGGCGTCGTGCCGAAGGCCCGCGATCAATACGTGCCGAACTTTCGCATGCCGCGCACCTGCCCGGTGTGCGGCAGCCGCGTCGTGCGCGAGCGCGACGGCATGGACCACCGCTGCTCGGGCGGCCTGTTCTGCCCGGCGCAGCGCAAGCAAGCCTTACTGCACTACGCGCAGCGCCGCGCGCTCGACATCGAAGGCCTGGGCGACAAACTCGTCGATCAGCTGGTAGACGGCGCAATGATCCGCACGCTGCCTGAGCTCTACACGCTCGGCCTGGCCAAGCTGACCGCGCTGGAGCGCATGGGTGAGAAGAGCGCGGTCAACCTGCTGGCCGCACTCGAATCCAGCAAGCGCACGACGTTTGCGCGTTTCCTGTACGGCCTGGGGATCAGGCATGTGGGCGAGACGACCGCGAAGGACCTCGCGAAGCACTTCGGCAACATAGACCGGCTGATGGCGGCGAGCATCGATCAGCTGCTGGCGGTGAACGACGTCGGCCCGATCGTCGCCTTGAGCGTGCGCACCTTCTTCGACCAGGCGCACAACGTTGAGGTTGTCGAGCAGCTGCGCGCAGCAGGTGTGCACTGGGACGAAAACAAGGGCGCGTCGGTGGACACCGCGCCAAAACCGCTGGCTGGCAAGACCTTCGTGCTCACTGGCACGCTGCCGACGCTGTCGCGCGATGCGGCCAAGGACATGATCGAGACGGCGGGCGGCAAGGTCAGCGGCTCGGT
>JANYBE010000547.1 GCA_025360945.1 Rhizobacter sp.
ACCTGTTCGGTACGGACAAGCCTGTGTTGACCATTTCGTCGCAGAACGCAGCGGAGTATGCGGACAAGCTGAGCGACGGAAGCCTGGCCCTGTTGAAGAAGTACCCGAGCTTCAAGATCATCGTGTACCCCACACGGCGCACTGCGGCGGCGCCGCAATGGGTGTACGACAACACCCTCAAGAACGCGACCCGGGCGACGATGAACCCCAGCGGCGAACTCGGTCCGTTCCCCAAGGGTGCATACGGCGGCACCCCGTTCCCGATCCCGAAGAACGGCGAAGAGGCGCTCTGGAATCACCTGCTCCGGTGGACGGGCTCATCGTTCAGAACGACACCGAGCCTGGCGCGTGTCACGCCCGAGGGCAAGGTGATTCCGGTCTCGCAGAACACCGCCGAAAGCCTGTTTCCGTATTACGACCCGAGCAGCAATCTCGAGAAGTGGGAAGCCGCCGGTTCCGAGGTGGTGCTGCGCCGAGTCAACACCTCTGGCCCGCCGCTGCGCGCCGGCGAAATCCTGATTCAGCGCAACAACATCGATGACGCCAAGTCCCGGACCTGGGTGTACCTGACTGGGCAAAGGCGCGTTCGTCGCCTACCGCTGACCTGCTGCGACGTGCCCAGTCCCGTAGCTGGCGGGATCGCGAACTTCGACGAAGTCAATGCGTACGACAGTTCCATCGGCCGCTATGACTGGAAGCTCGGCGGTAAGCGTGAGATGTACGTGCCGTACAACACGAACAGCTATCACCAGGCGACGTCGCTCGACCAAGTCATGACGGCATCGACCGTCAACCCCGACTTCATGCGCTTCGAGCTGCACCGCGTGTGGGTGGTGGACGGCACGCTCAAGCAGGGCCAGCGTCATGTGGTGCCCCGCGTTCGCCTGTTCCTGGACGAGGACACCTGGACCGCCGTTGCTGCGGACCGCTGGGATGCCCAAGGTCAGGTTTGGAAGGTGGCCTACACACTGCCCACGGTGATTCCTTCGGCAGGCCCCATCGTGGCGGGCTACATGATCTACGACATGATCGGCGGCGGCTACTTCGCATCCGCCTATCTGCCGCGCGACAAGCAGGTCGACCTCAAGGCCGCGATACCGGATCGGCTCTTCTCGCCCGAATCGCTTTCTGGCGAAGGCGTGCGTTGAAGCGGCTGCCCACGAGACAGGTGCAACCGTGACGATCGGCCCGAGTCGGGATAGATTAAATGGGGGGCGCCGCCGGCAGATCCTGCTGGGAGGCGCGGGGCTGTGGCTGCAGGCGGTGATGCCGTCGGCGGCAGCACAGGCCGCGCCAGCCCGACCCGGACCGCTGGGTCAGCCGGCCGCCATGACCGCGCGCGCGGCGCGTGGCTTTCTGACTCGGGTGGTGCGGGCCGGCGACCGGCTCGTGGCGATGGGAGAGCGTGGCCTGGTCGTGCTGTCTGACGACGGCGGAAGAAAGTGGCGTCAGGCCCGCGTGCCTGTCAGCGTCACCCTGACATCGGCCAGCTTCGTCGATGCCAGCAAAGGCTGGATGACAGGACACGAAGGCGTCGTGCTTCACACCTCCGATGGTGGCGAGAGCTGGGCGGTCCAGACCGACGGCGCGGCGCTCGCCAAGGGCGCCTTGGCCCAGGCTCAGAACCTGCCGCCGGGTGTCGATGGCCGCGAGGGCAGCATCCAACAGGCTCAGCGCCTCGTGGACGAGGGCGCTGACAAGCCACTGCTCTCGATCTGTTTTGCCGACGCACAGCGCGGCATGGCGGTCGGGGCGTTTGGTCTGGCCGCGACCACGGGCGACGGCGGCAAGACCTGGGTGCCCTGCGTGGAGCGCCTGCCCAATCGCAAAGGGATGCACTTGTACTCGGCGGTGCACCACCGGAAGACCTGGGTGATCGGCGGAGAGCAGGGCGTGCTGATGAAATCCAGCGACGACCGGGCCAGCTTCGAGGCGATGGCCGCGCCTTCCCGGCGGAGCTTCTTCGCAGCCACCGTTACGCGCCAAGGCGGTGTTGTCATGGCCGGCCTGTTGGGCAGTGCCTGCCGCATCGAGCCGGATGGCGCAGCGGTCACACCCATCGCGCTGCCGGCGCCCTACACGATCCTTTCTTGTGCCGAACTGCGCGACGGACGGGTCATGCTGCTGGCGCAGGGCGGTCGGTTGCTGATCAGCAGCGACGGAGTCGCCCCCTTCATTGAACAGCAGCCTGCGCAGCGTCAGCCGCTGACCTCGCTGGTTGAAGCCGCAGACGGCGGGCTGGTCGCCACCAGTCTGAACGGCGTCGCCAGGCTCGCCTGACCCCATATCCTTTCCCCAGGTTCAGGCGCCGCGCCCCGATCCAACGAGTCCGACTACATGACCTCCGTGACCCCCGCCGAGACCGGCATGCTCGAAGACTTTGATGCACGCTCGGGCTCGCGGCTCGAGCGAGCTGTGTTCAACCACCGCATCATCGTGCTGGTACTTTGCGTGCTGGCCACGATCGTGCTCGGCGCCAGCGCACTGCGTCTGAAGCTCAACGCGAGCTTCGAAAAGACCATTCCGGCCGGCCATCCGTACATCGTCAACTTTCTGGAAAACCGCAAGGACATGGCGGGCCTCGGCAACGCGGTTCGTATCGCGGTGGAGGCTCGTCAAGGCAACATCTACGAGCCGCGCTACCTGGACCAGTTGCGCCAACTGAACGACGAAGTGCTCCTGTTGCCCGGAGTCGATCGTCCGTTCATGAAGTCGCTGTGGACGGCCAACACCCGCTGGACCGCGGTGACCCCGGACGGCCTGGATGGCGGTCAGGTCATCCCGCCGAAGTTCGACGGCTCGCCGCCCAAGCTCGAGGAACTGCGCCTGAACGTGCAGCGCTCGGGCGAAATCGGGCGGCTGGTCGCAGCCGACGGAGGCTCCACGACCATCCTTGTGCCGCTACTAACCAAAGATGGGCAACTG
>JANYBE010000599.1 GCA_025360945.1 Rhizobacter sp.
CGCTGGCCGAAAATCTGCGTGCCTGGAAGGGCCCGCGCGATCCTGTGATCTTCCTCGACAACTTCTACTACGACGTGATGTTCTATGCCCGGCTCGATGCCCCCGTGTCCGTCGTCAACCGCTGGTTGCCGGCGGACGTGATGAAGGACAGCTGGCCCCGGGAGCTCTTCGACGCGGCGCGTTTCGCACCTGCCGATTCGGCGCGACGCCTGCTGCTGCCCGATGAACTCGAGCCGGCGCTGTGCGGCGCGCAATCCAGCTGGTTGATTGGACCGTGGCCGGTCAGCGCCGCACCGGCCTGGCTCGCCGATCAGCCGCCCGCGTACCAGTCCGGCACGACCGCGCTGTGGCACATCGTGGCGACCGCTCCGGCGACACGCGTAGCGCTGCACTGCCTGCCCGATTGACTCAGCCGGGCGCGGGAAATACCACGCGCGCTTCGAGGCCGATCCCGTCGGGTCCGGCGTGCAGCGACACGACCGCGCCGTGCCGATCCGCGATTGCCTTTACGATCGCCAGCCCCAGGCCGCTGCCGATCTCCGACAGCGCCGGCGCGTGCGGGCTGCGGTAGAAGCGGTCGAACACGCGCAAGCGCTCGGCTTCCGGCACGCCCGCTCCGTTGTCGACCACGCGTAGCGTCGGCGCGCGTTCGACCAAGTCGACCACCACGTCAACGATGCCGCCCTGTGGCGTGTAGCGCAGCGCGTTGTCAACCAGGTTGCTCACGAGGATCTCAAGCTGCAGCTGATCGCCTTCGACACTCGCCTCGAGCGCGACATTGGCACCAAGATCGATGCAGCGTTGCTCGGCCTGCGGGCTGAGGCGAACCACCGCGGCGCGCGCCAGATCATCGAGGCGCACGCGCTCGTGCGGCAACGGGTTGCGCTCGCCGTCTTCGGCCGCGGTGCGTGACAGGAACAGCAACTGCTCGATCAGGTGCCGGGTGCGCGCGATGCCCGCGGACAACTCGGCGGTGGCGGCCGCCTGGGTTGCCTGGTCGGTGCAGCGCTCGAGCAACTGAACCTGCAATTGCAGCGCGGTCACGGGCGAACGCAGCTCGTGCGCCGCATCGGCGACGAAGTTGCGTTGCGCCTCGAAGGCCTGCTCGAGGCGCCGCAGCAAGTCGTTCAGGGTGTGCACCAGCGGCAGCATTTCGACCGGCACCTCGCGTGCCTCTAGCGGCGTCAACGCGGTCTCGCGCAGCTGGCTCAGGGCCGCGTTCAGGTCGTCCAGCGGCTTGATGCCGCGCCGCAGCGCGAAGACCAGCAGCCCGCCGACCAGCGCGATCAGCAGCAGCAGCGGCAGCAGCAATTGCGATGCCGACTCGGCTGCGCCTTCGCGACGCGCAGCCACGGGCTGCGCGACCTGTATGACCCGGTCGCTCTGCACGACCGTGAAGAC
This sequence comes from Rhizobacter sp., assembly GCA_025360945.1. Lineage (GTDB taxonomy): Bacteria > Pseudomonadota > Gammaproteobacteria > Burkholderiales > Burkholderiaceae_C > LMDS01. Next base: position 1,402 of record JANYBE010000599.1, read on the forward strand.
GTGCCAGCGCGCGCCGTTCGCAGTCTGAATCGAGGCGCCGGGCGTCGGCGCGAAGTTCAGCGAGATCTCGGGTTGCGAAGAAAACATCAGGCCGCCATCGGGCCGGCGGGCGACCGCCACCAGCATCGATTGGGTGTCGCCATAGGGCGCGAAACCGACGGTCGGCTTGGTTGGGAACGTGCCCGCCAGATCCCGGTCGGCCAGCAGCATTGCGGTCTGGCGCAAGCTGTCGTCGAGGACTTCGTCGATTTCCGTGAGCGCCAGCAGGTAAGCCACGAGGACCAGCACGGGCGCGCAGACGCACAGGGCCCCGATCACCCAGATCATCAGCTGGCGTCTGATCGACGGCTGCTTCATCCGAGGATCCGGTAACCGACACCGCGGATGTTCTTGATGAATTGGGGCCCCAGCTTGCGGCGAAGATTGTGAAGATGCACCTCGACCGCGTTGCTGCCGACCTCTTCGCCCCAGCCGTAGATCGACTCCTCGAGCCGCTCGCGCGACAGCACGGCACCGGGCCGGCGCAGCAAGGCTTCGAGCAGGGCAAACTCCTTGGCCGTCAGCGCCAGTTCGCTGCCTGCCAACGTGGCGACGCGCTGCACCGGGTCCAGGCTCAGTGGCCCGGCGATCATCGCGGTGGACGCGGCACCGGCGTGGCGCCGCAGCAGTGCCCGCACGCGCGCGACGAGTTCGTCGAGATCAAAGGGCTTGAGCAGGTAGTCGTCGGCGCCGGCGTTGAGGCCGGCGATGCGATCAGGCACTGCGTCGCGCGCACTGATGACCAGCACGGGCACCGTGTCGCGGCGCGCCCGCACTTGCTGGAGTAGCGACAGGCCGTCGATGCGCGGCAGGCCCAGGTCGAGCACGATCGCGTCGTAGACGGCGTTGGCGATCGCGGCCGCGCCGCTGCGGCCGTCGACGGCCCAGTCGAGCGTGAAGCCGGCTTGCGACAAGCCGCTCTGCACGGCGCGTCCGATCATCGGGTCGTCTTCGATCAGGAGCAGGCGCATTTGGTGCAATCAGCGGACCACATCGGCAAAGTATCGACTATCGCTCGCGAGCGTTCGAGTCTGACCAGTGCGTCGGTATGATTAGCCGCAATCAGCGCGGGCGCCTCTGTGTTGGAGGGTGCTGCTCTGCCGCCCCATCGCAAGGAGACCCGAGCGTGAGGAGAACAGATCACTCTGCGCAGCCAGCGGCGCGCCGAAAATTTCTGGGCGCCGGCGTGGCGCTGATGGCAGCGTCCGCGTCGCACAGTGCCTGGTCCATCGACGAGCCGCCCAAGGCCGGCGCGCCGGCGAAGTCGCGGCTGATCCTGCTCGGCACGGCCGGTGGCCCCACGCCCAAGCCGAATCGCGCCGCGCCGGCGCAGGTCATCGTCGTCAACGGCGTGTCGTACGTGATCGATTGCGGCAACGGCGTCGCGCGCCAGATGGTCTTGGCCAAACTCAAGCTCGCGTCGATCCGCAACGTGTTTCTGACGCACCACCACTCCGACCACAACGCGGACTACGGCAACCTGCTCTTGCTGGCCTGGGCGACCGACCTGGCAAAGCGTGTCGACACCTACGGGCCGCCGCCGCTGGCGCAGATGACGCGCCAGTTTCTCGCGCTGAACGACTACGACATCCGCACCCGCATGGCGGACGAAGGGCGCCCGCCGTTGAAGGACCTGATCGCCGTGCACGAGATCAGCGCTGGCGGTGTGGTGATGCAGGACGAGAACGTCAAGGTCACCGCGGCACTGGTCGAACATCCGCCGGTGGAGCCGGCCTTCGCGTACCGCTTCGATTGCCCCGACCGCTCGATCGTTTTCTCCGGTGACACGCTGCCATCGCCAAACCTCGTCAAGCTCGCGCGGGGCGCCGATGTGCTGGTCCACGAGGTCATGCACCTGCCCTCGCTCGAACAGCTGATCGCGAGCGAACCCAATGCCAAGACCTTGCGTGAACACCTGATCGCCAGCCACACGACGACCGAGCAGGTCGGCCGCATCGCCACCGAGGCCGGCGTGAAGACGCTGGTGCTGTCGCACTTCGTCCCTGGCGGCTATCCGTTCCTGAAGGACGAGATCTGGTTCGATGCGGTGCGCCCGCACTTCTCGGGCAATCTGATCATCGGGCGTGACCTGCTCGAGCTGTAGAGCTGCCGGGGCGGGCTTGTCTCAAGCCGGTGCGGCAGCGGGGCGGATCACCATCGCGCCGAGCAACGCGCATGCCGCCAGGGTCCAGACCACCACGGCGCCCGACGGAAGGTCGAACACCGCGGACAGCGCCAGGCCGAGTGCGTAGCCGAGTGCACCGAGGCCGTACGCGATCAGGTGGCGCCGCGGGCCGCGGTGCGCGCGTGTGGCGAGCGCCGGGATGATCAGGCTGGCGAACACGAGGTACACACCCACCAACTGCACCGACGCAGTGACCGCGAGCGCGAAGGCGGCGTAGAAGCCGAAGCGGCCGAGCCGCTCGACCCAGCCCAGCCACAGCGCCGCGAGCAGCACCGCCGAGAGCCCGGCGAGCCACAGCAACTGCGCGGTGTTGACCCACAGGATCTGCCCCACGAGCAGATCCTTCAGATGCTCGCCACCGTGCGGGTTGCCGGCCAACAGCAGGATGCCAGCGCAGGCCGCGAGGATGAACATCACACCGATCAGCGCCTCCTGTTGCAGTGGCGCGCGCCGTTCGGTCCAGGTCAGCAGCCACGCGCCGAGCAGGGCTGCGCACACGGCGGAGCACTGCACCGCGATGCCACCCTCAGGCAGGCCGAGCGCATCGGCAGCGATCACGCCGAGCCCGGCGATCTGCGCGATCGCGAGATCGATGAAGACGATGCCGCGGTCCAGCACCTGGGTGCCCAGCGGCACGTGCGTCGCCAGGACCAGCAGGCCGGCGATCAGCGCCGGGCCGAGGATGCCCCAGTCCAGCGCGCTCCAACTCATGGCTTGACGCCGGCCGCGAGCATGCGCGCCAGCGTGTCGTCAAAGAGGCCGAAGAGATCCTTCGCGCCGTCGGTGCCGCCGACGGTGAACGGAATCTTAACGACCGGGATGGCGGCGTTCTTGCCCAGCCACTCGGAGGCGCGCGGGTCCTGGTAGGCCGAATAGAGCACCATGCGTGCCGGCGCGCCCTTGAGCGTCGACAAAACCTCCTGCAAGTGCGAAGCCGTGGGTTCGACGCCGGGCTTGGGCTCGAGCACGGCGACTTCCTTCAGGCCGAGCCAGTCGTAGAGGTAGACGAAGGCCTTGTGCTGCGAGACGACGGCCGCGCCCTTAAGCGGTCCGGCCTGCGCGGTCCAGCGTGCGATTGCCTGCTGCCAGCGCTGAGCGAAGCCGGCCTGGTTCTTCGCGTACTCGCTCGCGTGCGCCGGGTCGACCAGTTGCAGCCGGGCGCCAAGCGCGGCGGCCACCAGCGCGATGTTGCGTGGATCGGTTTGGATGTGTGGATTGCCGGCCGCGTGCACGTCACCCTGCGAGCGATCGAGCTGGGTCGGCACATCGAGCTTGCGCACGTAGTCGGCGGCGGCGAAGTTGCCTGGCTGGCCGGCCTGCACCTTCGCGTTGCCCGACTGCTGCAGCAGCACCGGCAGCCAGCCGATCTCGAGTTCGGCGCCGGTGCACACGACCAGGTCGGCGTTGCGCGCACGTGCGATCAGGCTCGGTTTGGCCTGGATCTGGTGCGGGTCCTGCAGCGCGCTGGTGGCTACCGACACGTCGACGAGACTGGCGCCGAGTTCCTGCGCGAGCGCGCCCCATTCGGGTTCGCAGGCGAAGACGCGCAGTGAGGCGTGTGCGGGACCGCTCAGCAGCACGAGCGGCGCGGCGAGCAGTGCGAGCAGCGATTTGCGATTCATCATGAAGTACTCCTTGGGGAGAAGATCGTCAGTAGCTGTGGGCGCCATGCGCGCCCAGGCTCATCTGGTACTGAAGAAAGAGCTGGTTGTCGGTGACACCTTCGCGCGAACGGTCTTGCGCGAACTGCAGGCGAATGCGCGAGAATTCGCTCGGGTTGTAGTCCAGCATCAACGTGTTCTTCGCGGGCCGGTAGGCGTCGGCCGCGAACGAAGCCGCATTGAGCCCGTAGTCCGGTGAGCCCGCGTTGAGCCGCTCGGTACGCGCTGCGAAACGCCAGCTCGGCATGAACTGGTAGACCGCCTGCAGATACCAACCCGATTGCACCGCACGGTAGGCGCCGGTGCTGCCGGTGTTGGCAACGTCGTAGACCAGGCTGCCACTGCGCGTGCTGCGCAGGTATTCGCCCTGCAGCTTGAAGCTCGTTCGCGTGGCGTTGCCGTTGGGGGCCCATTTCCAGATCGCGTCGGCGACCCAGACGCGCGTGCTGCCGCTGAAGGCGTCGGTCACCGCAGTGCCCGCGGCGTTGGTGGCCAGCAGGCCCTGATCGTCGGCCTTGGCGTTGAGCATCGACAGACCGGCCCGCCAGCTGTGGCTGGTGCCGATGTCGCCGCCGGTGTGGGCGAAGAGTGCCGCCATGCCAGCGCCGTTGCGGCCCGTGTCGGTGCCGGGATAGCTGCGGCCGCGGCCCAGTTCGGCACCGAGTTCGACGAACTGGTCGAGCGGCGCGAGCCAGGTCAGCTGCACGCCGTCGTCGCCGTACTGGGTGCCGAGCAGGGCCTGGTAGGCGAGCGGGTTGTCGACGAAGTCCCAGGTGTGCGAATGTTGCGGGTTGAGGTAGCCGATGCCCGAAAAGAAGCGGCCCGCCTTCAGCGACAGGCCGTTGCCGAGCGAGGTGGTCTGGATGAACGCCTCCTCGACCGAGACCGTGTTGTCGGGGTGCAGCGAGATGTTGGCGGCGCCGCGCAGCCAGGGATCGATGCTGGCGGCGAAGCCCAGCTCGGATTCGGCGAGGCTGAAGCCGCGCGTGCCGGGGCCGATCTGCGCGCCCGGCGGCAAAGGGAAGCCGGTGATCGCGTAGTTCGCCGGGTCGCGCGAGGTGCGCGCGTACAGGCCCGACAGGATCAGCGACATCGACGGGTTGAAGGCGTTGGCGCCTGCGCCGGAAGCGGCGGCCACCGGCATGGTCGAGGGCGCAGCGCTGGTGGTGGCGGCTGCAGCCGGCGCCACTTCCGCGGCGGCGTTGGACACCGCGGCGGGTGCCGCAGCCGTTGCCGCTTCGGCCCTCTGCAAACGCTGCTCCAGCGCTTGCAGGCGCGCCTCGTAGGCAGCGCGCATTGCTTCGATCTCGTGTCGGAGAGCCGTGACGTCGGACGTGGTATCGGCCAGGACGCCGAACGGCGTGGCCAAGGCGAGCGCGATGCTCGCCGGCAAGAATCTGTGCATGGGATATCGCTCCAGACGAATGCGTTGAATTTGCGCCTGGCCGCCGAATGGAGCCGGGCGCGACGGGCAACGATCAGCTCGAGGCGATGGGCGGAGCGCGACTGAGGTAGGCGCGCGCGGGCGATGCGACCCAGCACGCGATCGCCGCGGTTTGCGGCAGTTCGTGGCGGGCCACCTCGGCCTTGAGCGACAGCGGCTCGGCGAGGGGTGCACCGCTGTCGATCGCCGCCGCAGTCAGGCACAGGTCGCAGTGCGCCAGGTGCGGCGCGTGTTGAGGATCGCGCGCAGCGCCGGCATCCACACTCACATGCGTAAGCGCGTGCCACGACGCGGCGACCTGCGCCACGGGGAGCAGCAGCATGAGCCACAGCAGCCACGCGAAGTGGCGCTGCAAGACGATGCGGGAACGAAGTGAATGCATGGCGATACGGTCTATCTTAGCTGGCGGCGATGGGCATCGTGCGGCCCGGGTGTTCCGTGCCGGCGTGCGCGTCGACCCGAAGTGGGTCAGGCGCTTGTGCGGGGCGTCGGGTCCTGCAGTGCCGGCCCGTCGGGCCCGGATGTGGCAGACGTGTCCGCATGGAAGGTAAAGCCGCCCAACCTGTGCCGCATCGCGCGGTACATCGCCGCGTCGGCCCGCTCTATCAGCGTCCTCGCCTCTTCGCCATCGTCGGGGGCGGATACTGACGCCGATGCTTGCCGACAAGCGGATTGCCCGAAGCTTGCGCGTCGCGCAGTCCGGCAGGCCACCTGGTAGACCTTGCCGGTCAGTGGTGAGATCGCTCTGGCTCATTTTCGCGAGGTCTATGCGCAGACGCACCTTGCAGGCACAGGGGCCGCGAGCCACCATCCGCGTGCATTCCCTCAGGTCTGCGCCACGGCAGACCCTGTAGGGCGGCGCTTCCTGGTCGCGTTCGCCGACTGCGGCGGACTGCCGCGGGGCTACGTCGCGAGCTGATTCGGGAGCAGGCGTTCGTATTCACGCCTGACCACCCCATAGCATTCGCAGGCGCGCCGCTCCAGCGCGGGACGGTTCAGGATCGTGATGTGACCACGCGAGTAGCGGATCAAGCCGGCAACCTGCAACTTGTGCGCGCTTTCGGTGACGCCTTCACGGCGCACGCCGAGCACATTGGCGATCAATTCCTGCGTCATCTGGAGTTCGGAACCTTGCACCCGGTCCAGGCTCAACAGCAGCCACCGACAGAGCTGCTGATCCAGCGAATGGTAGCGATTGCAGACGGCGGTCTGCGCCATCTGCGTGATCAGCGCCTGGGTGTATCGCAGCAGCAGGTGAAGAACGGGCGCCTGTTTGAACTCGTCCTTGATCGTTTGCGACTTCAGCCGATACCCTTGACCGGCGCCCTGCACGACCGCCCGGCTGGGCGTGGATTCGCCCCCCATGAAGAGCGACACGCCCACGACGCCCTCGCGGCCGACCACCGCGATCTCCGCCGCGGCGCCGTTCTCCATCAGGTAGAGCAGCGAGACGATGGCGGTGGTCGGAAAGTAGACGTGGCTCAGCGTCGCACCCGACTCGTGCAGCACTTTGCCGAGCGGCAGGTCAACCGGCTCGAGTTGGGGCAGCCAGCGCTGCCACTCGGCCTCGGGCAGCGCGGCAAGCAGATCGTTGTTCTTGGCGTCGGTACGGGTAGCGGTCAAGATGGTTCCAGGCGAGTCTGGCTGCTGGTCCAATGCTCAGCGGGCGCTGGCCACGCGGCCCCCGGAAGTCAATCGGCGCCATCGCGCCGAAGCGTTCGGTATCGCACATTCTGCGCAGCACGCACGGACGCTGGCGGCCACTGGCCGTGTCGTGTGAGGCCGCCCCGGCCCGCGCGAATTCTCATACAGAGTCATCTTCGTCGCGCCTTTGATCCCGGTTCACGAAGGCGATGGCCGTGTCGTCAGGATCCAGATGGGACGAATCGTTAAAAGTGTCGACCGCATGCTTGGCCGCCATCAACGCGGACATGTGCGGCTGCAATTGCATCAGTCGAATTCCAAAGCGCTGCACCCAGACGTGCTTCGGGTGCAGTGGAGCGACATTCGACACGGACATCGCAGTCTCCCGGCCAGCGCTGCCGCGACTTGCTAGCCGGCGCGGCGTGAGGCCACAAGCTTAGCCCGCGCGTCGCGGTTTTTCTACTGTAAGAGTTGACAGGGTGAACGCATGCGTTCGAGGTCTGGCCATGCAGCCACGTCAAATCTCTCGGTGCAACATTCAGCCCGCGGCGCGGTGGCGCGGTAGCGCCGGGCCAGGAAGCCCAGCACGCCCACGCCCACCAGCATCAGCGCGTAAGTCGGCGGCTCGGGGACCGGCGTGGAGAGCGCCCGCTGTTGAAACCCCAGCCCTCGTCAACCAGGTCTTGCGACGTGGCCGCGTACCAGAACCTCAGCGTATTGAGGCCGACGAGCCGGTGACCGGCAGGGCGATGTCGCTGGCGCCGCCCGCCCAGGTGATCTGGTTCGAGCCGTGCGTGTCGCCCGTTGCGCCACGTGTCGTCGTCAGCACAGTCGCGCCGTTGGGGTCGAACAGGATCGTGTTGGTCGCGCCGCCGCCCAGGTCGTTTTAAGGAGCCCGAGAACACCTCGGTGCTGCTCAGGCTGAGGCGCTGGAGCCTCGTCGGTCAGCCCTCTGGTTGGGGAGTGGAGTGTGTCCCTCGCGTCGGCGGCGTCGCCTGAAAATCATTGGCACTGCGCTCGCGCTCAGTGCGCGGCGCGCCCGTGATGTGCAGCGTTCAGTCTGGCCCGAGCAGATCGAACAGCGAGCGCGCCACCACCTTGGTCGCGCGCCGCAGGTCGTGGAGCACCAGGTGCTCGTCGGCACGCTTGGCGTTCGACTCGAACACCGTTCGCGGCCCGGCACCGTAGATCGCCGCCGGGATGCCTTGCTCGCTGTACAGCCGCACGTCGGTGTAGAGCGGCGTGCCGGAGGTGGGAATCGGTTCGCCAAACACCGCCTGGCCGTGCTTTTGCAGCGCGTCGACGAGCGGCTTGTTGCCGGCCAGCGGCCGCATCGAGTTGGCCAGCAGCAGCCGCTTGATCTCCACGCTGATGCCGCAGTAGCTTGCCGCTGCGTCTGCGATCACCTGGCGGATCGTCGCCTCAACCTCGGCCGGGTTCTCTTCCGGGATCATGCGGCGGTCGAGCTTGAGCACGACTTTACCGGGCACGACGTTGGTGTTGGTGCCGCCGTTGATTTGGCCAACCAACATCGTGGGGGACGTGATTCCCGCCAGCTTCGATTTGATCTTGCCGAGGTCCGGCAGCTTGCCGTAAATCGCATTGAGGATCGCGTTCGCGGCCTGCAACGCATCGTCGCCGGTCTCCGGCATCGAGCCGTGGGTCGCCGTTCCGTGTACTGTGATTTCGAATTGCAGGCAGCCGTTGTGCGCCGTGACAATGGCGTAGCTGAAACTCGCGCCAATCACGTAATCCGGCTTGGTTGCATTGATTTCGAGCAGGTAGCCGGGGCCGAGCAG
>JANYBE010000606.1 GCA_025360945.1 Rhizobacter sp.
CGCTGATTTGTTCCGGCTTGCGGGCGCTCTATAAATTCCGCTAAAGACAGGACCCGACCGACCCGGTGTCCCGCTTTCAGCGGCGCCGGGTTTTTCATTGGCGAACATGAATTCAGTCGGTTACGTCGTTCCGCGGTCAATGCATTTCGCGCAGCCGCTGGCGCTGCGCAGCGGCGCGCAACTGCGCGACTACACGCTCGTCTATGAAACCTACGGAGCGCTCAATGCCGCCAGGAGCAATGCCGTGCTCGTGTGCCACGCGCTGAACGCGAGCCACCACGTCGCCGGCACCTATGAGGGGCAAGACAAGAGCGAAGGTTGGTGGGACAACCTCGTGGGCCCGGGCAAGCCGCTGGACACGAACCGCTTCTTCGTCATCGGTGTCAACAATCCGGGCTCGTGCTTCGGCTCGACCGGGCCGATGCAGACCAACCCCGACACCGGCCTGCCGTATGGCGCGGATTTCCCGGTCGTCACTGTCGAAGACTGGGTCGACGCGCAGGCGCGGCTGCTCGATGCCCTGGGCATTGCGCAACTTGCCGCCGCGCTAGGTGGCAGCCTCGGCGGCATGCAGGCGCTGAGCTGGTCGCTGCGCTACCCAGAGCGACTGCGTCACTGCATTGCGGTTGCAACGGCGCCGAACCTGTCGGCGCAGAACATCGCGTTCAACGAGGTCGCGCGTCGCGCCATCGTCACCGACCCGGAGTTCTTCGAGGGCCACTTCTACGCCCATGACACGCTGCCGCGCCGTGGCCTGCGCGTGGCGCGGATGATCGGTCACATCACCTACCTCAGCGACGACGCGATGGAGGCCAAGTTCGGTCGCGAGATGCGCAGCACCGGCCTGGCCTACAGCACGCAGGCGATCGAGTTCGAAATCGAGAGCTATTTGCGCCACCAGGGCGACAAGTTCAGCGAGTACTTCGACGCCAACACCTATTTGCTGATCACTCGTGCGCTCGACTACTTCGACCCGGCGCGCGAGTTCGGTGGCGACCTCACCGCGGCCTTCGCCGCGGCGAAGGCTAGCTTCTTGCTCGTCAGCTTTACGACCGACTGGCGCTTCGCGCCGCAGCGCTCGCGTGAGATCGTCAAGGCGCTCGTCGACCACAAGCGCGACGTGAGCTACGCCGAGATCGACGCGCCGCACGGGCACGACGCGTTCCTGCTCGACGATCCGCGCTACCACAGCGTGCTGCGGGCGTACTTCGACAACATCGCGAAGGAAGTGTCGTGAGCGACAGGAAGGACATGGAGTTGATTGCACAGCTCGTGCCGAGGGGCTCGCGCGTGCTCGACCTCGGCTGCGGCAACGGCGAGTTCCTCGCCTACCTGCGCGACACGCGCGAGTGCAGCGGCTACGGCGTCGAGATTGACGATGCGAACGTGCTCGCCTGCACGCAGCGCAGCGTCAACGTCGTACAGCTCAACCTCGAGGACGGCCTGGCGCTGTTCGAGGACCAGAGCTTTGACGTAGTGCTCCAGCTGGAGACGCTGCAACACCTGCGCAACACCGAGAAGATGCTGCGCGAGACCGCGCGTGTCGGCCGGGTCGGCATCGTCAGCTTCCCGAACTTCGCCCACTGGCCGAACCGGCTGCAGATCGCGGCCGGCCGCATGCCGGTGACGCGCGTGCTGCCGTACCAGTGGTACGACACGCCGAACATCCGAGTCGGCACCTACGCCGATTTCGAGGTGCTGGCGCGCAAGGACGGCTTGCGCATCCTCGACGCGTTTGGAATCCAGAAGGGCGCCGCGGTGCGGCGTTGGCCGAATCTGCGCGCGAGCGTCGCGGTGTTCAAGTTCGACAGAGGTTAGGCTGCAATCATCACGGAGTCGCCGAACTCGTGCGTCAAGTAGCCACGCGCGACGAGTTCGGCATCCGCGCGTGACAGCACCGCGTCGCTCGCGAACGCGCGCAGCAGTTCGCGGTGCGAGGTGCCGGGCTCGTGCGTGCCGCTGACGATCGCGTCGACGACCTGCAGGCGCGTGTTCGCGCCGATGCGCTGGTCCGCGACGCCGCCGCCCGCGCGCAGACCGCGCGACGCGGCGTGTTCGAGCGCGCGCGTCACCGTTGTGCCGAGCGCGACGATGCGGCCACGCCGTGCATGCGCGTGCTGGATCGCGGCGACGGTTGTGGCAGGCAGGTGGTACGGCTCGTCGAATGGCAAGCGCGCATCGAGTGCGGAGTCGCCCGTTGACGAAAGACCGGCCGCGTGCGTGAGAGTCGCGAACGCCACACCGCGCTCGCGCAGGGTGTGCAGCAAGCGCCAGTCGAGCACGAAACCGGCCGATGGCGGTTCGAACGCAACCGGTTGTGCGGCCACACAGGTCCACACCTCCCACAGCTTCAACGGCTCGGGCAGGTGCGCGTACTGCACCGGCGTGCCATGGCGCGCGATGCCGGCGCGGATCGCGTCGGGCGTAGCTTCGAAGCGCAGCGCGACCAGGCGCGGGTGGTCCAGCGTGTGCAGCACATGCGCCCGCAATGGGCCAAGCGCGAGGGTGTCGCCTTGGCGCAATTGGGGCGGCAAGGCACGCTGCTCGGTCGGTGTGCGGTAATCGCCCGCGCCAAAGACCACGGCGACGAACTCGTGCACGTCGTCAGCGGCCAGTGAATGCCGGCTGGCCAGGCGCACCTCGATCGGCAACCCGCTGCGCAGGTGAATGCCGGCCAGGCTCGCCGGCAGCGTCGCGGCATCGTTCGCGACGAGCAGATCTCCTGCGTGCAGGAAATCGGCGAGGTGCTGACGCGCCGCATGATGCAGTGCGCCGTTCGCCTCGACGACGAGCAGCTTTGCGTCGCGCGGGCGCTGGGTGGGAATGGGCGCGGCGTTCATAAGGCGTCGATCACGGCGAGGAGTTCGCGCGCCGAATCGACCGGTCGCTTCAGCGAGGCCGGGTCGGCATCCGGCAGTGCGAGTGCGTGCAGCGGCGTGTCCATGTCGCCCGGGTCGAAGTTCGTCACGCGCACGCCGTGCTCGTGCAGCTCCTCGTCCCAGATGCGGCTAAGGTGCGCCAAAGCCGCCTTGCTCGCGCCGTACGCGCCCCAGCCCGGGTAGGCACTGACGGCCGCATCGCTCGTGATGTTGACGACGCGCGCGCCGCGCCCGTCACGCGCCGCCACGGCCAGCGCGCCCAGCAGCGCCTTCGTCAGGCGGAACGGTCCGAGAAGATTCGTCTCGAGCGCGGTCGCCAGGTCTTCGCAATCGGTGTCGGCGAGCAGCGCGAGCGGTACCGGCCCGAGGCTGGACGCGTTGTTGACAAGAACGTCGAGCCCACCCAGCGCCGCGGTGATCTGCATGGCGATGCGGTGCGTGTCGTCCTTGTTGGCGATGTCGCCGGTGATGCCGTGCGTGCCCGGCATCTCATCCGCGACGCGCCGCACACGCTGCGCGTCGCGCGCCACGAACGCGATTTGTGCACCGCGCGCATGCAGCGCACGCACCAACGCCAGGCCCAGGCCGGAGGTGCCGCCGGTGACGGCAATGCGCAGTGCGGAAGTGGTGTTGTTCATATGAACCTCATGGATGGTGATCGATGCGACGAAGATAGGCGTGGATCGGATTTGGCACGAGCGCCGTGTCCGCCAAACCGGCGCATGGTTGATGTGCCGGACGCGCGCGGCTCACAATCATGCGATGAGCGATTCACCCGCCGAAGCCCAGCACCTCGCCCGCAACCTCGCCAGCCTGCGCCACACGCGTGCGCTGACGCAGGGCGCGCTGGCCAAGGCCGCAGCCGTGCCGCGCTCGACGATCGCGACACTCGAGTCAGGCACCGGAAACCCGTCGCTGGCCGTGCTCGTCAAGGTCGCAGCTGCACTGGGCGTGCCGATCGACGAGCTGCTCGCGTCGCCGCGCGCGCTGGTGCGGCGCTGGCCGGCGGCCGATGTGGCCTCGCGCGTGAAAGGCCGCGGCGTGACGATCCGCGAACTCGTGCCCGAGCCGGTACCCGACGAGATGATGGAGGTGATGGATTTCGCGCCCGGCGCGGTGATGGGCGGCACGCCGCACCTGCCGGGCACGCGCGAATTCTTCACCTGCCTCGACGGTCGCGTCAACCTAATGGTGGCCGGAGAACGCTACGAACTCGCCGAGGGCGATGTGCTTGCCTTTCCCGGCAACCTTGCGCACTCGTACCAGAATGCCGATGCGCTCGCACCGGCGCGCGGCGTGTCGGTGGTGGTATTCGCGAAAGCGGGTGTTTGAGCGCGACGTGCACGATCCCGCGCATCTCGCTATCCTCCCGGCTCACTTATTTGCACAGGAGAGACACCATGACAAGTTCCAACTGGCTGCGCAGCGGCCTGGCGGCCATCGCCGGCGCGGCGTTGATGCTCGGCGCGGCGCACGCCGCGGCTCCGCAGGTCAAGACCCAAGCGCCCGGATACTACCGGGTGATGCTGGGCGACTTCGAGGTCACCGCGCTCTCAGACGGCTCCGTCGCGCTGCCGGTCGATACCTTGCTGACGCGCACGACCAAGGCGCATGCCGACCAGGCGCTGGCGCGCAGCTTCCTGAAATCGCCGGTTGAGACCTCGGTCAACGGCTATTTGATCAACACCGGGACTAAGCTGGTGCTGATTGACACGGGCGCGGCCAAGCTGTTCGGGCCGACGCTGGGTAACCTGGGCGACAGCCTGAAGGCCGCCGGCTACCAGCCCGAGCAGGTCGACGAGATCTACATCACCCACATGCATGCCGACCACGTCGGCGGGCTGATGGCAGGCGAGAAGATCGTGTTCCCGAACGCGATCGTGCGCGCCGACCAGCACGACGCCGACTTCTGGCTGAGCGCCGCCAACCTTGAGAAGGCCTCGGCCGAGATGAAGGGCTTCTTCCAGGGGGCGCAGGCCTCGCTGAACCCGTATGTTTCGGCCGGCAAATTCAAGCCCTTCAACGGCGACACCGACCTCGTACCCGGCATCAAGGCCGTCGCGGCGCCTGGGCACACGCCGGGGCACAGCATCTTCGTGGTCGAGAGCCAGGGCCAGAAGCTGGTGCTGTGGGGTGACCTGATGCACGTCGCGGCGGTGCAGTTCCCCGAGCCGTCGGTGACGATCCAGTTCGACACCGACAGCAAGGCTGCGGCCTTGCAGCGCAAGAAGGCGTTTGCCGAGGCGGCAAAGCAGGGCTACCTGGTCGGCTCGGCGCACCTGTCGTTCCCGGGGCTCGGGCACCTGCGCGCCGAGGGCAAGGGCTACGCGTTCGTACCTGTCAACTACAGCGGGCTCAGGTAGTCGAGCCTGGCCGGAGCAGTCCGCGCAGGTAGGCATCGAAGACCTGCCCCGCTACGCGTGGCAGGTCGAAGCCTGTCGGGTCCAGCATCCAGTTCTGCAGCAGTCCGTCGAACAACCCGAAAAGGCCGATGGCCGCGCTGCGTGCCGATAGGCCCGGCATCAGTTCGCCGGCGCGCGCGGAACGCCGCAGCGCGCGCTCGACATCGGCCAGGCATTGGTCGCGCATCACTAGATGGCGCTCGCGGACTGCGTTCATCTCGCCGACGTATTCGACCTTGTGGGTCGCGATGTCGAACACCCGACGCAGTTGCGGGTCCGTCGTCATCTTACGCAACACCTCGACGAAGCCGGTGCACACTTGCGCCACGGTGATATCGTGGCCCTTGAACCCGCCGGTCGAATCGGTCTCCTCCAGCGGCAGCGTGACGCGCTCCATCATCGCGTTGAACAGGTCAGCCTTGTCCGTGAAGTGCCAGTAGATCGCGCCGCGCGTCAGGCCGGCGGCCTTGGCGATCTCGTGCAGCGAAGTGCCAGACACGCCGCGCTGCTCGAACACGCGCTCGGCGATGTCGAGAATATGGCTGCGAGTGGCCAGGGCCTCTTGCTTCGTTCTGCGAACCATTAAGATTTGTCTCGGCGTGAGGCGATGCGTCATTTACATACATCGCTGTATGTATACTACATCGCTTCCGGCGCCGCGGCGCGCCACCCCTCCCTTTGAAGGATTGCGCATGGCTGCGTTGCAAAACGTCGTGGCGAAGTCCGCCGTTGTGGCGGCACTCGGTGTTCTTGCGGCCTGTGGCCAGCAGTCGCCCGGCGGCGCGCCGCCGGGCGGTGGTGGCGTGCCGCCGCCGGCCGAGGTCGGCGTCGTCACGGTTGCGCCGCGCGCGGTGGGCCTGGCGACCGAGCTGCCGGGCCGGCTCGAGGCTTCGCGTGTCGCGCAGGTGCGGGCGCGTGCCGCGGGCATCCTGCAAAAGCGCCTTTTCAAGGAAGGCAGCGACGTGAAGGCCGGGCAAGCGCTATTCACGATCGACCCGGCGCCGTACCAGGCGAACGCCGCGAGCGCGCAGGCTTCGCTCGCGCGTGCCCAGGCCAACGTCATGCAGGCGACGGCGCAGGCCGAGCGCTACAAGCCATTGATGGAAGCGAACGCGATCAGCAAGCAGGACTACATCAACGCGGTCGCTGCGCAAAAGTCTGCCGAGGCCGACGTGGCCGCCGCGAAAGCTGCAGTGCAGACGGCGCAGATCAACCTGAGTTATGCCTCAGTGACCGCGCCGATCGCCGGGCGCATCGGCCGCGCGCTCGTCACCGAAGGCGCGCTGGTCGGGCAGGGCGAAGCGACGCAGCTCGCCGTCGTGCAGCAGATCAACCCCATGTATGTGAACTTCACGCAGTCCACCACCGATGTGCTGCGGCTGCGCAAGGCGGTCGAGAGCGGCCAGTTCAAGCGCGCCGGCGTCGACGGCGCGAGCGTGCGCGTGCTGCTCGAGGACGGCAGCGATTACCCGCAACCGGGCAAGCTGCTGTTTAGCGACCTGACGGTGGATCCGACCTCGGGTCAGATCACGCTGCGCGCCGAAGTGCCCAATGCTGCCGGTCTGCTGCTGCCCGGCATGTACGTGCGCGTGCGGATCGAACAGGCGCAGGCCGAGGCCGGTATCGTCGTGCCGCAGCAGGCGGTCACGCGCGGTTCGACCGGCGACTCGGTAATGGTCGTCGGTGCCGACGGCAAGGTCGCGCCGCGACCGGTCAAGATCGGTTCGTCGGTCGACGGCCAATGGGTCGTGCTCGACGGGCTCAAGTCCGGTGAGCAGGTGATGGTCGACGGCTTCCAGAAACTGCGCGGCAATGCGCCGGTGAAGGCGGTGCCGTGGAAGGGTGCTGGGTCCGGCACGGCACCTGCTGGCGCGTCGGCGCCCGCGTCGGCCGCGTCGCCCGCGTCGGCCGCGTCGCGCTGAGGGCCGCACGCCATGGCCCAGTTCTTCATCGATCGACCCATCTTCGCGTGGGTGATCGCGCTGTTCATCCTGGTGTTCGGTGGCGTGGCCATCAAACAGCTGCCGGTGGCTCAGTACCCGACCGTCGCGCCGCCCTCGATCGTGCTCACCGCGGTCTACCCTGGCGCGTCCGCGCAGACACTCGAAGACAGCGTCATCAGCGTCATCGAGCAGGAGATGAACGGCTCGCCCGGACTGATCTACATGGAATCGGTGAGCCAGGCCAACGGCGGCGGCTCGATCACACTGACCTTCGAGTCGGGGACCGACGCGAACCTCGCGCAGGTCGACGTGCAGAACCGGCTGTCGCGCGCCGCGCCGCGCCTGCCGGCCTCGGTGACGCAGCAGGGCGTACGCGTCGACAAGGCACGCGCCAACTTCCTGCTGTTTACGATCCTGTCCAGCGACGACCCGGCGTTCGACCCGATCGCGCTCGGCGACTACGCCTCGCGCACCGTACTGCCCGAGATCCAGCGCATTCCCGGCGTCGGCCAGGCGCAGCTGTTCGGGACCGAGCGCTCGATGCGGATCTGGATCGATCCGGCCAAGCTGGTGGGTTTCGGCCTCTCGCCGGTCGACGTAAACCGAGCCATCGCAGCGCAGAACGCGCAGGTCTCGTCGGGCACGATCGGGGACCTGCCGAACGTGCCGGGCCAGAGCATCTCTGCGACCGTCGTCGTGAACGGCCAGCTCACATCCGAGAAGCAATTCGGCGACATCATCCTGCGTGCCAACACCGACGGCTCGGCGGTGCGGTTGCGCGATGTCGCGCGCATCGAACTCGGCGGCCAGAGCTACGGCACCCAGGCGCGCCTGAACGGCAAGCCTTCGACCGGCATCGGCGTGCAGCTCTCGCCGACCGGCAACGCCCTGGCCACGGCGACGCTGGTGCGCCAGCGCATGGCCGAGCTTGCCAAGTACTTCCCGCCAGGCGTGAAGTGGGCCATTCCGTACGACAGCTCGAAGTTCATCAAGATCTCTATCAGCCAGGTCGTCGAGACGCTGGTCGAGGCAGTGATCCTGGTGTTCCTGGTGATGTACCTGTTCTTGCAGGATTTGCGCTACACGCTGATCCCGACCATCGTCGTGCCGGTGTCGCTGCTCGGGGCCTTTGGCATGATGTCGGCGTTCGGCTTCTCGATCAACGTATTGACGATGTTCGCGATGGTGCTCGCGGTCGGCATCCTGGTGGACGACGCGATCGTCGTGATCGAGAACGTCGAGCGCATCATGAGCGAGGAGGGCCTGAGCCCGCGCGAGGCGACCAAGAAGGCGATGGGCCAGATTACCGCCGCGCTGATCGGCATCACGACGACGCTGGTCTCGGTGTTCCTGCCGATGGCGTTCTTCGCCGGCTCGGTCGGCAACATCTACCGCCAGTTCTCGCTCGTGATGGTGAGCTCGATGCTGTTCTCGGTGTTCCTGGCCCTGTCGTTGACACCGGCCCTGTGCGCCACCTTTTTGAAACCGGTGCAGGCCGGCCACAAGCTTGAGAAAGGCGGCTTGTTCGGATGGTTCAATCGCGGCTTCGTCGCGACCACACACGGCTACGAAAGCTGGGTCGCGAAGATGCTCAAGCGCACCGGGCGCTTTGTGGTGCTGTTCGCTGCGATCGTCGGCGTCGTCGTGCTGCTGTTCACGCGCATGCCGGCGTCGTTCCTGCCGAACGAAGACCAAGGCTACCTGATCGCCAACGTGCAACTGCCGCCGGGCGCCACGCAAGAGCGAACGCTCGCTGTGATGCAGCAGGCCGAGAAATTCTTCCTGAGCCAACCCGAGGTCGACCAGATGGTCAGCGTGCTCGGCTTCAGCTTCTCGGGCAGCGGCCAGAATGCGGCACTCGCGTTCGTGCCGCTTAAGCACTGGGACGAACGCAAGGGCCCGCAGCATTCGGCGCAGGCGCTCGCGGCGCGCGCGTTCGGTGCTCTGTCGGGCGTGCGCGACGCGTTCATCTTCGCGCTCAGCCCGCCGGCCATCCCCGAGCTCGGCACCGCGACCGGCTTCACCTTCCGGCTACAGGACCGCGGCGGCAACGGCCACGCGGCACTGCTCGCGGCACGCAACCAGATGCTCGGGATGGCCTCGCAGAGCAAGGTACTCGCGGGTGTGCGGCCTGACGGACTCGAGGACGCGCCGCAGTTGCAGATCGACATCGACCGCGACCGCGCCAGCGCGCTCGGCGTGTCGTTCGACAGCATCAACGCCTTGCTCTCCACGGCGCTCGGCTCGGCCTACGTGAACGACTTTCCCAACGCCGGACGCTTGTAGCGTGTTGTCGTGCAAGCCGATGCACCCGACCGCATGCAGCCCGACGACCTGCTCAGGCTCAACGTGCCGAACAACGCCGGCAAGCTCGTGCCCCTGTCCGCGATGGCGACGACGCATTGGATCACCGGCGCGATGCAGACGATCCGCTACAACGGCTATCCGACGATGCGCCTGGCCGGCGACGCCGCGCACGGCTACAGCACGGGTGACGCGATGAACGAGATGGAGCAGCTGGCGGGCAAGCTGCCTGCCGGCTTCGGCTTCGAGTGGACCGGCCAGTCGCGCGAGGAGCGCCTGTCGGGCTCGACCGCGACGATCCTGCTCGCGTTCTCGCTGCTCGCCGTGTTCCTGTGCCTGTCAGCGCTGTACGAGAGCTGGTCGATCCCGTTTGCGGTGCTGCTCGCGGTGCCGCTGGGCGTGCTCGGCGCGGTGCTCGGCGCGAGCCTGCGCGGCATGCCCAACGACGTATTCTTCAAGGTCGGATTGATCACGGTGATCGGGTTGTCGGCGAAGAACGCGATCCTGATCATCGAGTTCGCGAAAGACCTGCATGCCGAGGGGATGGGCCTGATCGAGGCGACGCTGAAAGCGGTGCACCTGCGCTTCCGGCCGATCCTGATGACCTCGATCGCGTTCATCCTCGGCGTGCTGCCGCTGGTCGTCTCGACGGGCGCGGGCTCGGCGAGCCAGCGCGCGATCGGCACCGGCGTGATGGGCGGCATGATCACCGCGACCGTGCTCGCGGTGTTCTTCGTGCCGGTGTTCTTCGTCGTGATGCGCAGCCTCTTCAAGGGCAGCGAGCGACAGCGCAAGCTGCACGCGCATGAATTCAACGGCAAACCTGCAGTGGCAAAGGAAGGTGACCATGTCTGAGCGCGCGTACCTCTCCCGCGCCGCCACGCTGACGGTGCTGGCCTCAACCCTCCTCGGCGGTTGCATGAGCTTCATCCCAACCTACGAGCGTCCGGCCGCACCGGTGCCGGCGGCGTATGCGCCCGAGCTCACGCCGGCCGGCGCGGCAGGTGTCACCGCGGCCGCCGACATCGAATGGCAGCTCTACTTCAACGACGCGCGCCTGCGCCGCCTGATCGAGATCTCGCTTGCGAACAACCGCGACCTGCGCGTCGCGATCCTCAACATCGAGCAGGCGCGTGCGGCGTACCAGATCAAGCGTGCCGACGAGTTGCCGACGCTGGGCGCGGGCTTCACCGCGCAACGCCAGCCCGGCGCCACCGGCGGCCTGCTCAACACCTACGCCGTCGGCTTGCAGGTCACCGGCTTCGAGCTCGACTTCTTCGGCCGCGTGCGATCGCTGAGCCAGGCCGCACTGTGGCAGTACCTCGCGACCGAAGAGGCGCGCAAGACGGTGCAGATCACGCTGATCGCCTCGGTCGCGAACGCCTACGTCGGCCTGCTCGCCGACGACGAGTTGCTGCGCGTCACGCGCGAGACACTGACTACTCGCGACGAGTCGTTCAAGCTCACGAAGCTGAAGTTCGACAACGGCGCCGCTTCGGAGCTTGACTTCCGCCAGGCGCAACAGCTGCTCGAGGGTGCGCGCGCAACGCTCGCGCAAACGCAGCGCCAGCGCGCGCTCGACGAGAACGCGCTGGCGCTGTTGCTTGGACAGGCGCTGCCCACCGATTTGCCGCCAGGGCTCGCGCTCGCGAGCCAGCAGGTCGTCGCCGATCTGCCCGCGGGCCTGCCGTCCGAGCTGCTGACGCGTCGCCCCGACGTGAGTGGCGCAGAGCAGCAGCTGCTGGCCGCGAATGCGAACATCGGCGCAGCGCGCGCCGCGTTCTTTCCGCGCATTGCGCTGACCGCGAACGCCGGCACCGCGAGCACCGAGCTCGGCCACCTTTTCAAGAGCGGCACCTGGGCCGTCACCGGTACTGCGAGCCTGGTGCAGACGATCTTCGACGCGGGTCGCAGCCAGGCCAATCTCGACGTCGCCAAGGTGAACCGCGACATCGCGGTGGCGCAGTATGAGAAGGCGATCCAGACCGCGTTCCGCGAGGTCTCGGATTCGCTCGCCGGCCGCGCAACCCTGGGCGAGCAGCTTCGCGCCCAGGCGGCGCAGACCAACGCTGCGCAGGTCTCGTTCAACCTCGCCGACCTGCGCTACCGCAACGGCGCGGCCAGCTACCTTGACGTGCTCGACGCGCAGCGCAGCCTGTTCAGCGCGCAGCAGGGCTTGGTGCAGGTGCAGGCGCTGCAGGCGCAGAACCTGATGACCCTGTACAAGGTGCTGGGCGGCGGCTGGACCGAACCACCGAAGGCGAACTGATCAGTCAGAGCGACTCGATGCGGCCGCTCTTGGCCGAGGCCAGCACCGCCTCAATCACGCGCATGTTCATCAGCGCGTCGTCGAGTTCCGCGGCGCTCGGGGCCTCGTGGCGCACCGCGTGCGCGAACGCGTCGCACAGCAAGGCGTACTGGTTCGCCGCCGGCAGCGTGACCGTGCGCAGCTCGGGGTTGTCGGCGGTCTGGATGACGTAGCGCGAGGTTCCTCCCTCGACAGGGTTGAACGGCATCTCAATCTCGATTCGGCCGCGCGTGCCGACGAGCTGCACGCGTTGGTAGCGAAACGATTGCGTGCCCACGGTGAATGCGAGCTGGCGCCCGCCACCGAAGTCGAGCAGTGCGCTGGCGAGCCGGTCGACCTGAAACACCGGGTCGATGTCGGTCATCGCGACGACGCGCTGCGGTGCGGCCTCGAAGAACCAGCGGCCCGCGACGATGGCGTAGCAGCCGATGTCGTAGATGCCGCCGCCGCCGACCTCGGGCGCATTGCGGATGTTCGCCGGGTCGTCATTGAAGTAGCTGAACGGCACATGCATGTAGCGCAGCGCGCCGATATCGCCGGCGCGCACATGCGTGCGCACCGCGCTCCACTGCGGGTGGTGCCGCACCATGAAGGCCTCGCGGATGTGCAGCTGCGAGGCAAACGGCCGCAGCACGTCCAGCTCGGCCGCGTGCAGCGCGAACGGCTTCTCGCACAGCACATGCTTGCCGGCGCGCAGCGCTGCCAGCGTCAGCGGCACGTGCAAGTTGTTGGGCAGCGGGTTGTAGATTGCCTCGACGCTCGGGTCGGCGATCAAGGCCTCGTAGGAGCCATGTGCGATCGGGATGCCGAACCGGTCGGCCGCGGCGCGCGCGGCCTCGGGCGTGCGCGAGGCGATCGCCACGATCTCGTGTTGCGTGCCCTCGCGCAGCGCCGGGATGATCTTCTCGCGCGCGATCTTTGCGGTGGACAGGATGCCCCAGCGAACCGGTGTCATGGTCAATTTCCTTCCTGATTAGCGACCAACCTCAGCCACACGAATGAAGTGCGCCGGAGCTGGAGTTGAAAGGCAAGCGGCGCGCAGCAAGCGAGGCAAGATGGAGCGCAGATTGAAGCGGCGGTTGAAT